>JBOGIN010001229.1:0-13757 GCA_050742275.1 Vicinamibacteraceae bacterium | reverse complement strand
GAGCACGAAGTGTGAAGAACGCGAAGAAGAACATGGAGTTCAAATCAGTTGAATTGAATTCCTCTTCGTGTCCTTCTTTCTTCGTGTCCTTCGTGCTCTTCGTGGTGAAAATCTTCGTGTTCTTCGTGGTGAGCCAACATGCTGTCGAAACGCATCATCGCCTGTCTCGACGTCCGTGACGGTCAGGTCGTCAAAGGAATCAACTTCGAGGGCCTCCGGGCGGCTGGAGAGCCAGCGGCGCTCGCTCGCCGGTACAACGAGGAGGGGATCGACGAGCTCGTGATCCTCGACGTCACGGCCACGCTCGAGAAGCGGCGGACGATGGCGGCGACCGTCCGTGCAGTTGCCCGCGAGCTATTCATCCCGCTCGCCGTCGGTGGCGGCATTCGGTCACTCGAGGATGCCGACGCGGCAATCGAGGCAGGGGCGGACAAGGTGAGCGTCAACACCGCGGCGCTCACGACGCCGTCGCTCATCGCCGATCTCGCCGCGCGCTACGGGAGCCAAGCCGTGGTCGTCGCAATCGACGCGCAGTGGCAGGATCACCGCTTCGCGGTGTACGCCAGGAGTGGCACCGCCGACGCCGGCCGCGACGCGGTCGAGTGGGCGCGCGAGGCAGCGTCACGAGGGGCGGGAGAAATCCTCCTGACGTCGATCGATCGCGATGGAACACGACAGGGGTTCGACTGCCCGCTCACCGCCGCCGTGGCGGACGCGGTGCCGATCCCGGTCATCGCCTCGGGCGGCGCGGGGACGTTCGATCACTTCACTGCCGTTTTCACGGAGGGCCGCGCGGATGCAGCGCTCGCCGCCTCGATCTTTCACTATCGCGAGCACGGCGTGCACGATCTCAAGCAGCATCTGGCGTCCGCAGGCATCCCGGTCAGAATGGTGGTTGGGGCGTAGATCATGCTGATCCCTTCCATTGATCTCAAAGGCGGTCAGGTCGTGCAGCTCGTTCAGGGGCGAACGCTCGCGCTCGCCTCCGATGACGTGCTCGCCTGGGCGGACAAGTTCGCCACCTTCGAGAAGGTGCAGGTCATCGACCTGGACGGCGCCCTCGACAGCGGCAACAATGATGCGCTGGTCCAAGAGCTCTGCAGGAGGCTGCAGTGCCGCGTCGGCGGAGGAATCCGGACGCTCGATCGAGCGCGTGCGATCCTCGATGCCGGCGCCACCCGCGTCATCGTCGGCTCGTCCCTCTTCAAGAACGGCGCCGTGGATACCGCGTTCGCCGCCCGGCTCGCGGAAGCCGTTGACGCCAACCGCCTGATTGCCGCCGTCGACAGCTTCGAGGGCAAGGTCGTCGTCCGTGGCTGGCGCGAGTCGGCCGGACTCACGGCCGTGGAGGCCGTTCGCGCGCTCGAGCCGTATTGCGGCGAGTTCCTCTACACGCACGTCGACACGGAGGGCCTGATGCGCGGCACCGACATGGAGGCCATCCGGCGCGTCCGGGAGGCAACGAGCCGGCCGCTGACGGCCGCCGGTGGCATCACGACTCGCGCCGAGATCGACCTCCTCGATCGGATGGGCGTCGATGCCGTGGTGGGGATGGCAATCTACACCGGCCTGCTCGCCTTGGAGTAGCGTCCCGCTGGACGTGGGCCGGCGTCGGCCGATCCAGCACCTCAATCTCAACCGTGAAGTATTTCTCCATAAAATGGCCATAATGTAATCGTTTTGCTAGCTCGCTAATGGCTTCGCCAGGGGACCCTGCCGCGCATTGCCGGCGCTCGTAATTGTATTTCCATTGTAATATCATCTAGTAATCGATATTCTACGACAGTAATCGAATCGCGCTCATCTGAGGCTGCTATAAGCGTTCGTCCACCATGGCCTCCGTAAGTGCCCCAAATCGCCGTCGTCCGATCGGCTACCTTGCCCTGCGGGATATCTTCCGCCTTGGTGTGCCCTCGCCACATGTCGAAAGCTATGTAGGCCCTGGCGCCCGGCGGACCAAAATCGAAGGGCACCGGATCACGGAGCTCTATCCAAACCGATACGCACCAGCCAACGACACTCCAGTCGCGCACTTGACGTTCGCTCTGCGCCACGAGCCCGTCAATCTCTCCATCCTGGTTGAAGCGCTGAAAGCAATGGCGCCCGCCGACCTGGAAGGCTGGATACGTCGTGAACCCACCGGGGCCCACAGCCGGCGCGCGTGGTTCTTCTACGAGACCTTCACCGGACGGACGCTCGATGTTCCCGACGCCTCCGCAGGAAACTACGTTGAGGCGCTGAATCCCAAGAAGCATTTGGTCACCGACCGACGCGACTCGCCGCGCCATCGCGTCATCGACAATCTCCTCGGCGATCACGGGATGTGCGCGACCGTTCGTCGGACGGAGCGCTTGGATGCACGCCTCTCTCAGCGGTTGGAAGATGAAGCCCGGGCGCTCACAGCTCATTACGACGAGGCGACTCTCGCACGTGCCGTCAGCTTTCTCTATACGAAGGAAACGCGCTCCTCATTCGCCATCGAAGGCGAAACGCCGAGCGCGAACCGTACCGAGCGTTTCGTTGCTGCGCTCAAACGTGCTCCAGCGTTCGATCCCTCGAACAAGGCCGGCCTCCTACGTCTACAGGGACTGATCGTGGATCCGCGGTACGCGGCCAAGGATTGGCGCACGTTCCAGAACTTCGTTGGAGAAACAGTTGGACACCATCGCGAAGACGTGCACTTCGTCTCGCCGAAACCGGAGGATGTGCCCGATCTCATGAACGCGTGGATGAGGATGACGGTGCGGCTTGTCGGCAGCTCGGGGCTCCACCCGATCGTCGCAGCTGCTGTGTCCTCCTTTGCATTCGTCTTCATTCATCCATTCGAGGACGGCAACGGGCGCATCCATCGCTTTCTCATCCATCACATCCTTGCGAAGCGCGGCTTCGGTCCACCGGGTGTGATCTTTCCTGTGTCGGCGGCGATTCTTCGTGATCAACGACGCTATAACGAGGCGCTGGAGACGTTCTCGAGTCCGTTGTTCGACTTCATCGAGTGGCGCTTCACGAGCGACCAGGAAATCGTCGTGCTCAACGACACAGCCAACCTGTATCGGTACTTCGACGCCACTCCGCTCGTCGAGTACCTCTCCGATCGTGTTGCCGACACGATTCGGATCGACCTGCGGGAGGAGCTCGATTTCGTCCAAACCTACGACCGAGCGCTTGCGGCCATCAGGGATATCGTCGATATGCCGGATCGGCGCGCATCGCTGCTCGTGCGGCTTTGCTTGCAGAACGGTGGGCGTCTCTCCAACACGAAACGTGGGCTGTTCTCCGAGCTGAGCGATATGGAAGTCGGCCAGATGGAAGCGGCGGTCCAGCGTGTCATGGAGACCGGCGCTCGTCGCGACGGCTGACCCCTCCAGCCCCTTGTTCGTCGCCCTTCGACTTCGCTCAGGGCGCCCCGAGCGGAGTCGAGGGGGCCTCTCCCCACTGCACGTGGTAGGCTGCCCACATGCGACTCGTCGTCCAGATGCTGCTGCCTCTAATCGCGGCAGCGACCATCGCGTGCGCGCCGTCTGGCGGTCGCTTCCAGGAGGCCAACGCCCGCGCCCACATTGGCATGCTCGCCGGCAGGATCGGCAGCCGGCCGGTTGGGACGATCGCCAACGACCGCGCGCGGAGCTATCTGGTCGATCGGCTGCGGCGCTACGGCTTCTCGGTCCGCGTGCAAGAGGCGGACGCCGTCGATCACGAGAACGGCCGCACGGCTCGCGTGGCCAACGTCATTGCGCTCAAGGCAGGTGCGCGGCGTGAGGCCATTGCGCTGGTCGCGCACTACGATTCCGCGCCCGATGCGCCCGGCGCGATGGACGATGGCCTGGGCGTCGCGGTCTGTCTCGAAACAGCGCGCGTTCTGGCGAGCGCTCGCCTCACGCATAGCCTCATCATTCTCCTGACCGATGCGGAGGAGGTGGGCATGATGGGCGCACGGGCGGCGTTGCTGGATACGGAGGTCGCCGAGCGGGTGCGCGGTTACCTGAACCTCGAAGCGATCGGCGGCTCGGGACCGGCGTTTCTCTTCGAAGTCGGGCCCGGCAGCGGCACGCCGTTGAGCGCCTGGGCGGCGGCCGCGCGGCCGGCAGGCGCCTCGTACGCCACCGAAATCTACAAGCATCTCCCGAACGACACCGACTTCTCGGTCCTGAAGCAGGGCGGCTTGTTCGGCCTCAACGTCTCGCCCATCGGCGACAGCTACGCGTACCACACGGCGCGTGATGTACCGGAGCGCGTCTCGGGATCGACCCTCCGGCACATGGGAGAGAACGCCGTGACGATTGTCGAGCGCCTGGACGATCTCGGCATCGCCTGGCGCAGCGATCCGGCGATCTACTTCGACGTGGCAGAGCGGTGGGCCCTCGTCTACAGCCCAGCAACCGGCAGGGGGATTGCTGTCGCCGCGCTCCTGCTCGGTGTGCTGGCGTGGGGCGTGCTGCTGGTCGACCTGTACCGGGGGCACGGGCTCGTCCGGTTGATCTCGACAGGCGTATGGAGCGCACTGGCCGTCGCCGCGGCTGGCGGAAGCCTGTGGGCGGCGACCTGGGCGCTCCGGGCAACGCGTGCCGAGTTCCACCCCTGGTATGCGTCACCGTACTGGTTCTATCTCTTTCTCATCACAGCCGGCATCGCCGCCGGTTGGGCCGTGCGGCGTCTCGCCGCGGTGCTGCCAGAAGCGGTGCGGGCAATCGGGACGCCCGACGGCGTGTGGGCCATGACGTTGCCGGTGTGGCTGGCGCTGACGGCAGTGACGGCGTGGAAGGCGCCTGCGGCCTCGCACCTGTGGTCGCTGCCGCTCGGCGTCGCTGGCGCGCTGCTCCTCGTCACGCACGGTCGCGCGCTCTTGGTGCGAGCCGCCTCTCTCCTGATTGCGGGCACGGCAGTTTCGTTGTGGGGCACCAACGCCGTGCAAATGGCTGGCTTCCTCCCACCGATGTTCGGGCGGCTGCCGTTGGTCACACCGCTCTGGGCGTACCCGGCCCTGGTCGGGCTCGTCGGATTGATGCTGGCGCCTCCACTCCTTGCGATTGCCATTGGCCGCCGGAGGCGAAGCACGCCGCATGGCTGGGTCGGCGCGGCGCTCCTCGTCGCGCTCGTCGTCAGCGGCGGTCTCGCGTATGCATCCGAGGCGTACACCGTGGAACGGCCCGCCCGTCGTCTCGCCCGCTTCGTGCAGGACGGTCTCGCGCGTCGAGCGTTCTGGGAAGTCGCGGGGCGGGAGCCGGGCGTCGATTTGCACGGCCGTCGCGGCGTCGCATGGCTCCGCGTCGCCGAGGCGCCGCCGACCACGATTCCGCTGCCGACGCTCACCCAGCCGTTCGTGTTCCGAAGCGCAGCCGCGAGGCTCGCTGCCCCGCCCGCCACCGTCAGCGCGCGGATTGCGGCGGGCGCTTCGGGCGTGACCCTCGAGATTGCCGTGACGCCACGCGCTCGAGGCCTGACGGTGACCTTCGTCCTGCCGCGCGGTGTGCGGCCGATCACGTCCAATCTGGCCGGCACCATCCGGGACGATCGTTGGCAAGCCACCATGATCGCGCCTCCTACGGATGGCGTCGTGCTCAGCACGCGGCTCGCCGACGTCCCGCTCGATACGCTGCAGAAGGCCGCCGTTATCATCGTGCAGCCAGGCCTTCCCGGCGGCCGCGGCTGGCAGCGCCTCCCCGGCTGGCTTCCGCAAGATCGCTTTGTCTGGACCGCACGATCCATCTATCTCGTCTCTGCCGCTCCCGCGATCACGCCTCCTGACACCTCGATGCCCGATTTCGTGGTACGCTAATCAGCGTAATGATTACGTGCGCTGACGTAATCACGGTGTAACCACCGCCATGGCGACCAATCCTTTCGTGTACGGCGAGGTGGTGCCGCCGTCGGCGTTCGTCGACCGCGAGGTGGAGCTGGCGCGGCTCGTGAACGACCTGGCGGCGGGGCAGAAGGTCTTCTTGATCTCGCCGCGCCGGTACGGCAAGTCTTCGCTCATCCACCAGACGCTCGCGGCGCTCGCACGCCAGCGTGTGCTGACCGTCGAGGTATCGGTGGCGCGCTACAGCTCGTATGTCGCCTTTCTCGAGGGTTTTGCGCGGCACCTGCTGGCGCTCGAGCGCCGCGCGGAACGGGCGCGGCCCTGGCTCGCGGGGCTCCTCGACGCGTTTCGCGCGGACGTCCGGGTCGAGCCGCGGGCCGGCGGCGGCCAGCAGCTCTCGGTGGCGTTTCCAATGGTCAAGCGGAATGCGCAAGACGAAGGACGGCTGGCCGAGGAGGTTTTCCGCCTTCCGGGACGGATCGCCGAGGCGACCGGGCGACGGCTCGCCATCGCGCTCGATGAGTTCCAGGTGATCGGCGCCTACGACGGCGGTGGCGTCGAGTCCGCGCTTCGCGAAGCGGTGCAGCAGCAGCGCAACGTTGGCTACGTGTTCGCAGGCTCGGAGCCGACGCTGATGGAGCAAATGGTCAGTCCCCGGCGGCCGTTCTACAAGGCCGGACCGTTGATGCGCCTCGAGCGCATCCCCAGCGACGTCTTCACCGGCTTCGTCGAGACGCGCTTCCGGCGATCGGGCTTCCGCGTCGAGAAGGGGCTCGGCATGGCGCTCGTCGAGCTCGCGGGCAATCTGCCGTACGACGTCCAGCGGCTGGCGCACGAGCTCTGGGACGATGCCCGCGTGGCGGGCTGGCGCGTGGTGAGCGTCGAGACGCTGCACCGTACGCTTCGACGGCTGCTCGAAGAGCAGGCCACGCTCTTCGAGGGACTGTGGCAGCGGCTGACGCTCGCGCAGCGCGCCGCCCTGCGCGCCGTCGTCCTCGAGCAGGGGCGCGAGCTGCTCTCGGCAGATGTGCGCGTGCGCCATCGCCTCGGCGGCGCCTCGTCCGTGCAGTCGGCGCTCCTCGCCTTGCAACGCCTCGACTTGGTCATGCGTGAGGCAAACGGGCTCTACCAGGTCATGGACTCACTGTTCCGGGAGTGGGTGGCGAGGAAGACGTACTGAGCGTTTCCCGATGATTTCCTCATTCCTGGAACGCGTCGCGCTGCACCGGCCCGAGCTCCGCGGCTGGGCGCTCTACGACTGGGCCAACTCCGCGTTCATGACAACGGTGATCGCGGCGGTCTTTCCAATCTACTTCAGCACGGTTGCCGCTGCCGATGTGCCGGCCGCCGACGCCACGTTTTGGTTCAGCATCGCCACGACAGTCGCGCTGGCGACGGTGGCGGTCATGGCTCCGGTGCTTGGCGCCATTGCCGACTACAGCGCCGCCAAGAAGCGCTTCCTGGCTGGCTTCCAAACGCTCGGCCTGCTCGCCACCGCCGCGATGTGGTTCATTGGCCGAGGCGACTGGCTGCTGGCGCTCGCCCTCTTCATGCTGGGAAACATCGGCGTGTACGGCGCGTTTACGTTCTACGACTCGCTCCTGCCTCACATCGCGAGCCGAGACGAGGTGGACCGTGTCTCGACCTCAGGCTACGCGCTTGGCTATCTGGGCGGCGGCCTGCTGCTCGCGATCAATCTTGCGTGGATCCTGCGGCCGGAGGCGTTCGGCCTGCCTGACGCGGATGTCGCCGTGCGGCTGTCGTTCGTCAGCGTGGCGATCTGGTGGCTCCTCTTCTCGCTACCGCTCTTCCGGCGAGTACCGGAGCCGCAGCGCCGGCTCGAAGCCGACGAGCGGCCGGACCAGAACCCAATCGCGATGGGCGTGACTCGTCTCCGAGAGACTTTGCAGGATCTGCGCCGATATCGGCAGGCGTTCCTGATGGTGCTCGCTTTCCTTCTCTACAACGACGGCATCAACACAATCATCCGGATGGCCACGATCTTCGGCACGGAGATCGGCATCGGGCGCGAGCATCTCATTGGGGCGCTCCTGCTCGTGCAGTTCGTCGGCGTGCCGTGCTCGTTCCTCTTTGGCCGTCTGGCTGGCCGGATCGGCGCCAAGCGCGCCGTGGCCGGCTCGCTCGTCGTCTATACGGGCGTGAGCATCCTCTGCTACTTCGTGCAGACCGCGCTCCATTTCTACGCGCTCGCGATCATCGTGGCCACCGTGCAGGGCGGCAGTCAGGCGCTCAGCCGGTCGCTGTTCGCAACGATGGTGCCGCGACACAAGTCATCGGAGTTCTTTGGCTTCTTCGGCGTGTTCGAGAAGTTCGCCGGCATCTTCGGCCCATTGCTCTTCGCCATTGCGGTCGCGCTCACCGGGTCCAGCCGCCACGCCATCCTGTCGGTCATTCTCTTCTTCCTCCTTGGCGGACTGGTGCTCTGGCGTGTCGACGTTGCCGAGGGTCAGCGCGTCGCACGGGAAGCCGACGAGCAACGCGTGTAGGGCCTAGGGTAGGGCCTACAGTCCTTCGCGCGCGACGCTGGCCGCCAAGGCACCGGACAGGTTGTGGTTGGCCATCTGCAGCACGCGCTCGTAGTGCTCTCGCGCTTTCGCTTGATCTCCCTTGCCCTCGTACGCCTGGCCGAGCAGCATGACGATGAAGACGTCTTCTTGATTGGCTTGCGAGAGCGCTTCGATCGCCTTGTCGGACTGCTTCAACTGCACGGCGTTGTACCCGACCAAGTAGTGGTGCTCCGCCATACCGTTACCAAGCTTGGGATCCTTGTCGAACGCGGCCTTGACGGCTGCGGCATGCTCGTCCGCCGCGGCCTGGTCGCCGCGGCGCGCGGCGATACGGGATTGTGCGTGATGCCAGCGCATCTCCCAGACCGCCGGTGGCTGGTCCGGATCGGGGGATGCTACCTTCTTGGACGTCTCGTAGCCCGTGCGATACCACTTCTCGGCGTTGTCAGCATCGCCGGACTCGAGAAAGAGGCGGGCCAGCGCATTTGCATCGCCAGCCGCCCGAATGAAGTTGCCCTCCGCGACGGATGCGTCGAAGACGGCGCGATAGAACGGCTCCCCCTCGGCGGCGTTCCGCTCGAACGCAAACGAGTTGGCGAGCGCCACGTTGGCGCTGCGTTTGGCGTCCGCGTCCGGCGCATTCGCGAGCGCTTTCTGAAGGTGCTGACGCGCAGTGGTGTATTCACCCTTCCGGTCGAGCGCGCTGCCGAGGCCGAGGTGCGCTTCGTACGAGGACGGGTCCTGCTTCAGGGCTTGCTCGTACAGCCCGACGGCTTTGTCGACATCGCCGGTGCGCTCGAGCTCCTCCGCCTCCTTTAGGATGGAGGTAGGGCTCGCCGCCTGTCCCGGCTCGGTCGGCGGGGAGGCCTGGCTTGACGCCTGGGCTCCGACGCCGAGGATGACGACCGCAGGTGCGACAATCGCCAGCGCGACGAGCGTCCGGCGCCACCGCGCCACTGTTCTCTTCATCGGGTGCTTCGACATGACTCGCATTATCCCAAGGGAACGCACGAAAGGTAAAGCGGTTCACGGCGTGTTGCGCGCGGCGCTCGCCATGGTCCTCGTCAGCGGGATCACCGGCTGCGAGGGTGATGGCAGCCCGCCGCCAAGCGATGCGCAGACATTTACTGCGAGCGACGGGACGCGCTTTGCCGCGGAGATTCTCGTGGGCGGCCTGGAGGTGCCTTGGAGCCTTGCCTTCGCGCCCGACGGTCGTCTCTTCTTCACCGAGCGGCCGGGCCGTGTGCGCATCCTCGCCAACGGTCGCCTGGACACCGAGCCGGCGCTCGTCGTGTCGGACGCCGCGGCCATTGGCGAAGGAGGTGTGATGGGCCTGGCGCTCCACCCGGACTTCGCGAACAATCACTTCGTCTATCTGCTCTACACCGCACGGCGTGAGGATGGCTCCACGGTGAACCGGCTCGTCCGGTATCGAGAGGCGGGCGGACGGCTCGGCGAAGCGGCGGTGCTCCTCGACCGAATCGGCGCGGCCAACATTCACAATGGCGGCCGTCTACGCTTTGGGCCGGACGGCAAGCTCTATCTCACGATGGGCGACCGAGCAGACCCCTCGAGGGCCCAGGACCTTGCGTCGCAGAACGGCAAGATCCTTCGTATCAACGACGATGGGACGCGACCGGGCGACAACCCGTTCTCCACGCTCGTCTTCAGCTGGGGCCATCGCAATCCGCAGGGACTCGACTGGCACCCGACGACGGGCGTGCTCCTCTCCACCGAGCACGGGCCAACCGGCAATGACGAGGTCAACGTCATCGAGGCAGGGCGTAACTACGGGTGGCCGGTCATTCAAGGCTCGCAGCAGGGGGCCGACATGGAAACACCCATTCGAAGGTTCACGCCGTCGATCGCGCCCTCCGGTGCGTCGTTCTACACGTCGTCGCTCATCCCCTCTTTCCGCGGCGACTTCTTCTTTGCCACGCTGCGCGGCGAGCATCTTCACCGTTTGCGCATCGATCCGGCCAACCCGCGCCGCGTCATCTCGAGCGAGCGGCTCATGGAGGGGGCCTTCGGCCGCCTTCGCGACGTCGCGATTGGCCCCGACGGCGCGCTCTACGTCGCCACGAACAACCGCGATGGACGAGGCACACCGGTCACGGACGATGACCGGATTCTGCGCCTTGTACCGGTGCGCCAGCGCGGCTTCTAGCCGCTGCGCTTCGAGGACCGGAGCATCGCCAGCGTGAGGAGCCCCACGCCGGTGCCGGCGAGCGCGACCGCCTGCGGCCAGAGCACATCGAGACCAACCCCCTTGAGGAAGATCCCACGCACGATCTCGAGGTAGTAACGAAGGGGAATGGCGTAGGTGACCTTCTGAATCGCCGCGGGCATGTTCTCGATGGGGAAAACGAAGCCAGAGAGGTACACCATTGGCATCAGGAAGAACAACATCGCGGTCATCATGGCCTGCTGTTGGGTGCTCGAGATCGTCGACACGAGCAGGCCGATTGCGAGCGTGTTCACCACGTACAGCATCGTCAGCAAGAACAGCAGCGTCACGCTCCCGCGCAGCGGCACTTGGAACCACAGGACGGCAATTGCCAAGACCAAGCAGACATCGATGAACCCAATCACCGCATACGGCATCAGCTTGCCGACGATGAGCTCCCACCGGGCGAGCGGCGTCACGTTGAGCTGCTCGAGCGTCCCCTGCTCCTTCTCGCGGACGATGGCCATCGACGACAGTGTGGTCGTGATGACGAGCAACACGAGCGCGAGCACGCCCGGGACGAAGAACAGCCGGCTCTCGAGCTCG
Organism: Vicinamibacteraceae bacterium; assembly: GCA_050742275.1. Taxonomy (GTDB): domain Bacteria; phylum Acidobacteriota; class Vicinamibacteria; order Vicinamibacterales; family Vicinamibacteraceae; genus WHTT01. Next base: position 2,656 of record JBOGIN010001229.1, on the reverse strand, counting down.
GGGTTGAACCAGACGCGAATCTCTGGAGTGATTCCCGCCGGCTGGGTCGCTGTCGGGCTCGCCCGCGCGAGCTCTCGTGCGTACTCGGTCACGAGCGCGCTGGCGTAACCGAGGCTCAGGGTCGACGAGTTCGCATCCGAGCCGTCCGCGGCCGCCTGGACCGTCACGGGCACTCCCCGCGCGATGTCGGCGCCGTAGTGCGGCGGGATCGTGATGGCAATCCACGCATCGCCGCGCTCGAGCAACGGATCGATTAGATCGCTCGACGGCAGCCACTGCTTCACCGTGAAGTACGCCGATCCGTCGAACCGCTGCACCAGCTCGCGGCTCGCGGCGGTACGGTCTTGATCGACAACGGCCAACGGGATGTTGTGCACGTCGGTCGTCGCGGCGTAGCCCAACAGGGTGAGCTGCAACACCGGGGCGATCAAGACGAGCGATCGAGTGCGCTCGTCGCGCATCAGCTCGATCACCTCTTTCCACATCAGATATCTGACTCGTCGCATCGACGTTGTCCCATGAACCTACGTTCCATGCCACTGACGACGGAGGCGCAAGGCAGCCAGTGTGAGCATCCCCACGGAGAAGACCGCCAGGCACACCAGGTCCACGAAGATCACGCTCGCACCCGCGCCCTTGAGCACGACGGCGCGCAGCGCCGCCACGTAGTAGCGCGCGGGCACGATGTAGGTGACCGCCTGAATCACGACCGGCATGCTCGAGATGGGGAACATGAAGCCGGAGAGAATCATCGTTGGCAGCACCGACATCAGCGCCGCAAGCTGGAACGCCGCCTGCTGGGTCTCGGCCAGTGACGACGCCATCAGCCCCATGGCGAGCGCCGCCACGAGAAACAGCGCGGTGGCGCCGAGGAGCAAGAGCCACGACCCGCGCATCGGCAGGCCGAACAGCCACATGCCGACCAGGATGATGCCCAACACTGAGATGAGCGAGAGGACCAGGTACGGCAGCACTTTGCCGATGATGTAGGACATCGTGCCGATTGGCGCCATCCGCACCTGCTCGAACGTGCCGCGCTCCTTCTCGCGGACGACCGAGAGCGCCGTCGAGACGACGGCCGTGAGCGTCGCAATGTAGGCAATCAAGCCGAGCACGAGGAAGTAGGAGCTCTTGAGCTCCGGGTTGAACCAGACGCGCGGCTCGAGAACGAGCGGTGGCCGCCGCGCCGCAACGGCCGTCCGCTCCCCCGCGAGACGCTCCGACACGGCCCCCACGACACCGTTTATGTAGCCGATGACGGTGGAGGCCGTGTTGGCGTTGTCGCCATCGACGATCGCTTGCACGGTCACGGGGCGGCCGTTGTGCAGGTCCGTCGCGAAATCGGTTGGAACGACCAGCACCGCCCGGACATCGCCCCGGTCGATCAGCTGCCGCATCACCCCATCGTCGTGCGTCGTGTCCACCAGTCGGAAGTACCCCGACTCGAGGAAGGCTTCCACCAACGCTCGGCTCTCGGGTGAGCCGTCGCGATCCTGCACGGCAAGCGGCACGTCGCGGATGTCGAGGTTCAGCGCATAGCCGAACAGCCACAGGAAGAACAGCGGCATCACGAGCACGAGCGCCATGGTGCGCGTGTCCCGCCGTACCTGTCGCATCTCCTTGCGCGCCACTGCGAGCACATGCCGAACGGCCGTCATGTCACCCGTTTCCTGTTCCCGGTTTCCCGTTTCCCGTTTCCGGTTCCGTTTCCGACGTCCTGACGGTGGCTCACTAAATCGAGAAAGACGTCTTCGAGCGACGGCGCCACGGTAGTCACGCCGTCCACCGGCAGGCCTGCTGCCGTAAGCCACCCTCGCACGGTGTCCGGTCCCAAGGCGGGATCGGTCAACACCGCGTGCACGGCGGTGCCAAATAGGCTCGTCGCGTCCACCTCGGTCCGCCGGTCGAGGAGGTTCATCACCCCCACCGGGTTCGCGGTTTGCACTTCGACGATCGGCCGCCCTTCGAACACGCGCTTGAAATCGCCCGTGGTGCCGAAGGCCGCCAGGCGGCCGGCATGAATCAATGCCAGCCGGTGGCAATGCTCCGCCTCGTCCAGATAGTGTGTGGTCACCAGAATCGTGGTGCCGGCGTCAGCCATCTGCTCGATGAGTCGCCAGAACTGACGCCGCGAGAGCGGATCGACACCACCAGTGGGCTCATCGAGGAAGACTACCGGTGGCTCGTGCATGATGGCGCAGCCGAGGGCCAGGCGCTGGCGCCAGCCCACCGGCAGCGACAGCGTGAGCGCCTGCTCGCGTCCCTCCAGACCCGCCATCTCGAGGACGAACTGCCGCCGCGCGCGGTACCGGTTGCCTTCGATCCCATAGATGCCCGCATAGAATCGGATGTTCTGATCCACGGTGAGCTGCTCGTAGAGTGAGAACTTTTGCGACATGTAGCCGAGCCGGTGCTTGACCCCTTCTGGATCGCGGCCCACGTCGATGCCGTCGACGCGCGCGCTGCCGGAGGTTGGCTTCAAGAGGCCGCACAGCATGCGGATCGTCGTGGACTTGCCGGCGCCGTTGGCCCCGAGCAACCCGAAGATCTCTCCCTGCCGCACGTCGAACGTCACGCGGTCGACCGCCGTGAAGCTGCCGAACTTGCGGGTGAGCTCCTGCACGTCGATGGCCACGTTTCCCGCGTTCGCGGGGCC
>JBOGIN010001228.1:0-1927 GCA_050742275.1 Vicinamibacteraceae bacterium | reverse complement strand
GCTTCATCCCGGGCACCGCGACGAAGACGCGTCGCCGATCCTTCGAGAGATACGCCGCGCTCGGCACGAGCCTGTCCATGCCTGGCGTGCCGTCCGCCCTGAGCTGGGGTGAACCATACTCGTACGTGCGCACGTAATGCCAGCTCATCACCGAATAGCTGTCGGGATTGACCGCCTTCTTGGCGTCGAGCGGCACATCGAAGCGCAGCAGCACGCCCTTGTCCGTCGGCACGACGTCCCGCGGAACCGTGGAAGGTGCGCCGGTATAGCGCACGCGCCCCAGACCCGCGAGGCGCGTTGCCGTCGTCCCCCAGCCAAGGATCTGGAACCCAGCGAGATACAGCTGGCCATCCGCAGGATTGACCGCGCCGTTGAGCGGCGGAAAGTCGAACGCTCGGGTGATGCTGACGACCGCGGCTTCCGGCTTCGCGCCCTCGCCTCGGAGATAGACACGAAAGAGCTCCGGCTTGTTGAATCCGATGTGAACGAGCGTGTCGTTGAGCGGTCCCATGCGCGCGCCGAACAGCCACACCTGCGACATCGCCGACGCGTTGGCCGCGTGCGGAATCCAGGTGAGCGGCTCCGCAATGGGCGCCGGGTAGACCTCGCGCGGCTGCTTGTCGCTGAGAAAGCCGTAGAACTGCTTGTCGCGGACGATGTGCAACGGCGTCGTGGGAATATAGTGACCCTGCTGGTCGCTCGCGGTGACGAGACCGGTGCGCACGTTGACGCCGATGTTCGGCTGGCGGAATCCATAGCCGAGCACGTCCGCCCGGCGGCCATCGGCCGATATTCGGAGCACGTGCCCGTTGTGCTTCCCGATTGTCGTGGCTTGCTGGTTCCCCTTGGCGATAACGAACTCACCGTTGGGCGCGAGCCGCAGCGTGTTGGGAAACTCGCGCATGTCGGCCGTCTGCGCGAAGGCATTGGAGAAGAGCTCGTGGACGTCGGCCTCATCGTCACCGTTCGTATCGCGCAGCCGCCAAATACCATTGCGGTCGAAGACGTAGATCTGGTTGTCGCGAATCGCCAGGGTGAGCGGCTCGTGGAGGCCGGAGGCAAAGCGCTTCCAGCGAGCGACACCATGCGGCTCGTGGAGACCGCGAACGAGCCAGACGTCGCCGTCCAGCGTCACCGTCACGCCGGTGCCCTCGTCTAGGAACTGGACGTCGCCAGGCCGGACGTTGCGACGCCAGGGATTGTCGAGGGGCAGCGCGATGTCGTCCACGACATACGCGTCCTTCGCCGTCGACCGCGTGATCTTCGTGGTGATCTCTTGTGGCCAGCGTGGCGCCGGGACGTCGGTTGGAATTGTGCGTGGCGCAGGGCGCGCTGCTACACCGCTCTCCCCCAATGCCGCGGAGAACTGAACAGACGCTTCATGCGGCGGCACCCGCACGGCCCACATCTCGGCGACGCGCTTGGAACGCTCCGGCGGTGCTGCGCCGGCATCCGCGAGCGGGAGCGTTTCCAGAACGGGCGCGACGTCTTGCGTGCTCCCGAGCGAGATCGACGCGTTCTGTGCTTTGATCCCCAACAGCAGCCATAGCGTCTTGCTCGTCGGCCCGACGTCGAAGCGCCGCTCCACAACATCGCGCTCGGAGAGTGTGACCCATTCACGCACCTCGGTCCCGCTGATCGTGTACTCGAGCACGACACCGTTGGCCACCTGACGGATCGTCTTGAAACGTCCCATCTCTTCCGGCAGTGGACCGCGTCCCACTTCCTCCGGGCTGGGCGCCGGCTCGCGCGGATCGCCGAACGACGGGCGCGCGCCGCTTTGCCACCCGGGATAGATGCCGTTGGCGAGCCAGACCTTGCCATCAGGCTCCGGCGCTGGAAACTGCCCGCCTTTCGTCTTTCGGTCGGGCGCGTGATACGAGCCGGGCGCCAAGGCTCGAGGCGTCACCCCGTTCCCACGCCACAC
>JBOGIN010001227.1:0-3227 GCA_050742275.1 Vicinamibacteraceae bacterium | reverse complement strand
AGCGACTCTACCTGACCATCACCCAGCGAGCGGTCGCGTGGGCGGTCGCCTCCTGTGAGCCCGCAGAAATCGACGAGTTGAACATCCACCGCGCGACGCTCGTGGCGATGCGTCGCGCGGTGCTCGCGCTGGATCCCTTACCCGATTACGTGCTCATCGACGCGTTTCGTGTGCCTGAGCTCACCGTGCCGCAAGAGGCCATCGTGGAGGGCGACCGCCAATGCGCGGCCATCGCGGCGGCCTCCATCGTGGCGAAAGTCACGCGCGACCGCCTGATGCGCACGCTGCACGAGGCGGATGCGCGCTACGGTTTCGACCGCCACAAAGGGTACGCGACCGCCTTGCACCTGGCCGCGATTCGTCAACACGGTTATTCACCCATCCACCGGAAGACGTTCAGGCCGCCGACGCTCTTCGACCTGTTTGATACGATAGGCGAGGCCGAGTCCTGATCGGGGGACTCGCCAACTGTCGGACCATGGCGGCGTGTGGAGGTCGGCTATCTCGGTGCTCAGTCGGCTCATGTTCGTGATTTACTTCTTCGAGGTGGGCCTCCTCCTCGTCCTCGTGCCGTGGTCTACGTTCTGGGAGCGCAACTTCTTCGTCGAGCATCTATCCTGGCTCCGTCAGATCACGCAGAACTACTACATCCGCGGCGCGGTCTCCGGCATCGGCGTCGTCAGTCTCGGCGCCGCGGTGGCCGATCTCCTGTCGTTGCTTGGCCTCCGCCGCGGCGCGAGCGGCCACACCATCGACAAGCAGTGGGAGCCGAGACGCCCCTGACCTTTCAGCTCGTCACCGATCACGCGCGATTGGGATCGCCCGGGTCGGCGGCCGCCCTTGACGCGCTCGTCGGCCTGGTCGCTGCAGCAGGGGAGGCGGGCATCGACGTGGTGCAGGTTCGCGAGCCCTCCTTGTCCGACGAGGCTCTCTTTCGCCTCGTCGAGCGGCTCGTAGCGCGGACGCCCTCGAGCTGTCGCATTCTCGTGAACGAGCGATTCGACGTGGCAAGGGCTGCCGGCGCTGCCGGCATCCATCTTCGCGCCTCGTCGCTGGCCGCCTCGCGCGTCCGGCGCGTCGTCCCATCAGGATTTCTCATTGGTCGGTCCGTTCACACGATCGCCGAGATCAAGGATGCGTGCGATGACGGGGCCGTGGACTACCTCTTGTTCGGCACGGTGTTTCCGAGCGCCTCGAAGCCATCCGGACATCCCGCGGCCGGACCTGCCACCCTGGCTGCCGCAGTGACGGCGGCCAACGTGCCTGTCCTCGCCATTGGTGGAATCACCGTGGAGCGTATCCCGCAGGTGGCGCAGACCGGTGCCGCCGGCATTGCCGCGATCGGCTGGCTGACCGATGCAGCCCGACGCGGCACGCTCGCGGCGGAGCTGTCGGCCGCTCGCCGTTCCGCGCTCGGGCAGCCGACCTACGGTAGAATTGGACCGAGGCCGATAGGTACTACGGATGACGTTCAGTGACGAGCTTCGAGCGGCGCGCGAGCAGCGCGGCATCACGCTGCGGCAGATCTCCGAGCGGAGCAATGTTGCCGTCAACCTGCTCGACGCGCTCGAGCGCGGCGAGTTCGAGAAGCTGCCCGGCGGCATCTTCTCTCGCGGCTTCGTGCGCGTCTATGCCCGCGAGGTGGGCCTCGAGCCGGACGAAGCCGTTCAGCGGTTCCTGGCCGAGTGTGCGAGAGATCCAGGCGGCCGCGCCAAGAACCCTGCCGCAGGGACGCCCGACGATCACGCGCGCGCCGTGGCCGGGGAGGCCAGCGCGACCCGGCGACGTGCGGCGGCGCTACAGCTCCTCACCGCGGCCGTGGCCGGGGTGATTGTCTTCGTGGCGCTGACGTACAGCATTGTCAGGATGTTCAGTGAACCGCAGCGGGTGGAGCAGCCGCGCCAGACTCGCCCCGCACCCACGGAACCGCGCATACCTGCCGTCGAGGAGACCGCACAGGCTCCGCCGGCGAGCGGCATCACCGTCCAACGTGTTCGAACGGCGGCGGCCGCCGAGCATCTGACCATCGATATCCAGCCGCAGGCTCCCTGCTGGGTTCGCCTCGTGGTTGACGGACGTGTGGCCATGGCACGCCTCCTCGAGCCAGGCGATCGCGTCGTGCGGCGCGCCCAGGAGAGAATCGTCGTCCGGGTCGGCGATGCGGCGGCCTTCCAGTACACCCTCAACGATGTCCCCGGGAGAAGCCTTGGCGCCGCGGGCGAGGTTGTGACGGCGCGCATCGACAAGGACAACCTCGATCAGTTCATCGTTCGCCAGTAGCCTGTGCGCATCGGCGTCGATACCGGCGGAACGTTCACCGATGTCGTCCTGCTCGACGACACCGGCCTCAGAATCCACAAGGTTCCATCGACTCCCGCGGATCCCTCTCGCGCCATTGTCGGCGGCATTCAGGAAGCCGCCGGCGCAATGGCCCAGGCAGAGATCGTCCATGGCTCCACCGTGGCGACCAACGCCCTTCTCGAAGGACGAGGCGCCCACGTCGCGCTCGTCGCCACGGCGGGCTTCGAGGACGTGCTGAGGATTGGCCGCCAAACACGGCGAGCGTTGTACGACTTCATGGTCGCCGCGCCGCGCACGCTGGTTGCACCCGGCTCGACATTCGGGCTGGAAGAGCGCATGGCGCCCAATGGCGAGGTTCTCGCGCCCATTCACGAGGGCCAGCTCGAGGCGCTGATCCTCGGGTTGCAAGCACGGAGACCGGAGGCGGTGGCCGTCTGTCTGCTGCACTCGTACGCCAATCCTTCTCATGAGCGGGCGGTGGCCGAGCGCCTGGCGGCATTGGGTGTACCCGTGTCTTGCTCGCACGAGATTCTGCCGGAGTACCGGGAGTTCGAGCGCTGGAGCACGACGACGATCAACGCCTACGTGGCGCCCCTCATGGCTCGGTACCTGGCAAACCTGGAAGCGCAACTCGGAGACGCCCGCCTGCGCGTCATGCAGTCGAATGGCGGTTGTATCTCCGCCGAGACGGCGGGGCGCGCCGCGGTTCGCACCATTCTGTCGGGGCCCGCCGCTGGCGTCGTTGGGGCGCGGGCGATCGCAGCGGCGGCCGGCTTCTCGCGCATCATCAGCTTCGACATGGGCGGCACGTCGACCGACGTGAGCCTGATCGATGAGGCGATTGCGGTGACAACGGACTCGCTGATTGCAGACTGTCCGGTCAGGCTTCCGGTCATCGACATACACACGGTCGGCGCGGGCGGCGG
>JBOGIN010001226.1:0-2426 GCA_050742275.1 Vicinamibacteraceae bacterium | reverse complement strand
GTTCAAGATAGGAGACTCCAGGCCAGCCAGGTAGACGAACGCGCCTTCGACGTCGTACGCGGTATTGTGTGCGCCGGAGTTCGTGGTGATCTTGGCAATGACGTTCCCCGTCAGCGCATCGACGACGTGCCAGTGCGGCCCTTCGAACGAGGGCACGTAGAGAATCTTGCCGTCAGGCGACAGCGCCGGACGGTCGCACCCACCGTCGTACTCGCGGTTCCAGAGGATCTTCTCGGTCTTGAGATCAATCGACACCAGGCGCTTGGGTGTCGTGAGGTAGAGCCGGCCGGTCTGCGCGCTTGCGGCAATCCCCTTGATGTTCTCCGGCTCTTCTCCCTCGGGGACGTCGAAGGTGGGGATGCGCTTCACGAACCGGTGCCCGTTGGTGATGTCGTAGACGAGGATGCCAATGCCCCCATATTCGACGTAGTTGCGGATGCCGGGAGCGGCGACGTAGAGCAGGCGTGTCTCTTCGCTTCGATCTGCTTGCAGGCGCCGCGCCGGTCCAGGCAAGACGAGGCAGGCGAGGACGAGCGTGAGTGTGGCGAATCGGTAGCGATGCATTGGACCTCCGGTCCGCTTCGGTTCAGCCGGCCTTCGGGACCACCAGCGTGCGCGAAGCGTCCTACCCGTGTCTTTGGTCTGGTCAAAGATACATGAGATGTTTGTGAGAGGTAAACGGCATGGACTTACAGCTACGGGGCAGGACGGCCCTCGTCACCGGCGCAACTGCAGGAATCGGGCTGGCCATCGCAACGGAGCTCGCGCGCGAGGGCGCTGACGTCGTGATTGTCGGTCGGGCGCAGGACAAGATCGATCGCGCCCTGCAGGCAATCGGCGGACACGCGGGCGGCATCGTTGCAGATGTCACGAGCGCGACCGGGACCGAGCCGGTCTTCTCGCGCGTGCCGCGTGTCGATATCGTCGTCAACAATCTGGGTATCTATGAGCCGAAGGCGTTCGTCGACATCGGCGACGAGGAATGGCTTCGGCTGTTCGAGGTCAACGTGCTGAGCGGTATCCGACTGACGCGCCACTACCTGCCCGCGATGTTGGCGCGCAACTGGGGGCGCGTGATCTTTATCAGCAGTGAGTCTGCCCTCATGACGCCGCCGGAGATGATCCACTACGGCATGACAAAGACAGCACAGCTCGCAGTCTCTCGCGGTCTTGCTGAGACCACCAAGGGGACCGGCGTGACTGTCAACACGGTCATGCCTGGCCCCACTCGTTCGGAGGGGATCGCCGCCTTCCTGCGGGAGATGTCGTCGGATCCCACCGTCACGGATGCCGCCGTGGAGGCGGAGTTCTTCGCCAAGCACCGCTCCAGCTCGCTGCTGCAGCGCCTCATCGATCCGCGAGAGATCGCGACGATGGTGGCGTATCTGGCGAGCCCGCTGTCATCGGCAACCAACGGCGCCGCGCTGCGCACGGAGGGTGGGCTCCTCCGTTCGATCGCGTAGGGGTGGAAATCCATGTCAGCTGATGCCAACGACCTCAGCAAGGATCTTGGGATACGATGGTTGCGTGCGCGCTAGGGAGTTCGACGAAACGACGTTCTTCCGTGCCATAGCCGCCTGTGGCGCGAGGGCGCTTCTGATCGGCCGGCGAGCGCTCGTGGTGCTTGGCCTGCCGGTCTTGACGGCTGACTACGATTTCTGGCTCCATCCGGAGGATATTGAGCGCTTCAACGGGGCGGTGGCTTCTTTCGATCTCGTTCCCACCCACTCCCCGGACGATGCACGCCGCCGGGGACGCTATGCGGTCGAGAACGACGAACACATTGATCTCCTTGTTGCGCGAGCGGTGACGACGATCGACGGGCTCGTGGTCAAACTCGAGGACGTGTGGGCGCGTCGCCAGACCATCCAAATCGCCGATGGGTGCGGCCTGCCGATCCCGACAATCGACGATCTGATTGCCACGAAGCGGTTCGCGGCGCGTCCCAAGGATCTCGAAGACATCCGGATGCTTGAAGTGCTGCGTGGAGAAGATCAGCCATGACCTCAACGGTGCAGTTTCCGACAAGAACCGCACTTGCGCGTGCTCGTGGTCTCGCCGAAAGACGCTTGACGTTAGCGGAGGTCCAGGCCGCGCTCGACGCACCGCTCAGCGAGTCGGAACGCGCATCGATTCTGTCGCTCGTGCGTTGGTTCCGTCGCCGCTACCCGACGCCGATCGAGCGCCTCGCCTACGTACGGCGAACCTATCAACGGTGGGTGTCGGCCTCGTCTCCAGACCATTTGAGGTGAGTCTCGAACCAGCGCGACAGCGCCTGCCAGTAGTCCACGTCCTCGCATTTCTGAATGACGCGCTCGTCGCATTCCTTACAGCGATAATCCACGGTCTGTTGAGCTGTCGCAGCGCGGCAGAGACACGTCTCAGTCGCCGGCGTGACGGCCGACGGCCGCGCGTTGACACATTTC
>JBOGIN010001225.1:0-3227 GCA_050742275.1 Vicinamibacteraceae bacterium | reverse complement strand
GCTGTACGGCTGTCCGGACGACACTCGCTGGAGCACGCCGACCGTCAGATTGCCCGCGCGGCCGAACGGCACGTCCCACGTCGCCCAGACTCTGAGCTTGTGGCGCTGATCGATCGACAGGTCTCCGGTCGGCGTGTTCCAGCGGCGATCTTTGTACTCGACGTACGCGAATAGATCGTCTTGCTCCGGCCCGCTGCTGGCGCTCTCGCCGTTGACGTTCCCCCACGACCGCGAGAGCGTGTAGTTGGCGCCCGCGGTGAGATTGTCGCGGAAGCGATATTGGATCTGCGTCTGGAGCGCGCGGTACCGGCGATCGAGATCGTTAGTCGTGCCGACCAGGTTGAGGTCGAAGAGGCGGCCCTCGGGATCGGTGGCGGTGACGCCCGGAAGCACGCGGTCGGTGTAGAAATCGTTGTAGTCGCGATAGATGCCGTCGACGCGGAACGATCCGCGCTGGCCGAGCCGCCCTCCGACGCCGGCGGTGTACTCCCAGGTGCTGGGACTGGTCAGCGTGTCGTCAATCCGGCGGTTGACACCCGGGTAGCTCGGGCTGCTGCGGAGCGACCGCTCGTGGCCGCCGTTGGCGAAGAACCAGTCGAACGCCGTGTGCAGCGCCTCTCCGGCAGGAACGGGATCGGGCGTGTCGAGGCTCGGGTTGATGGCTGGACCCTGGTAGACGTATTGGAACGAGGCGGAGCGGCCTCCCGCTGACCCGAGATCGGCAATCCCACTAACCACGGGTATGACGTAGCGCGCAGCGCCGGCGTTGATAGTCCACTGGCCGTCCCCACGGGGATCGAAGCTGGCGGACAGCCTCGGACTGATGGCCTGGTCGTCAGCCACGCGATTGCCGGTCTGGTCGGTCTCGTCGGTTCGGTCCCACCGCGCGCCGACGTTGAAGCTCAAGCGGTTGCTCAACCGCCAAGAGTCGTTCAGGAACACCGAGTAGGTGCGAAGCTGGCTCCCGACGCTCGTTTCGAAGATCGGCGTCCACAGAATGTAGGCGCCGGCGGTATCGCCGTCCGAGGTACCGGGCCGTATCACCGGGTACAGCTCGTTGCCACTGAAGATCGTGTCGTTCGCAAAGAGCCGGTGCTCGCTGCCCGACTGCCAGTTGTTGTTCTGGCGGGTATCCTCGAACGCGTCGAAGCCGAAGACCATGTTGTGCGTGCCCAGGCGAGACGTCGACAAGAAGTACGTGCCCTTGACGATGATGTTCTGGTTGTTGCGCTTCTCCTCGTTGAGCTCGCCCGCCTCGATCTGCGCCTCGGAGAGCCCGCACACGGCGCAGAACGTCGGTGAGTTCCAGCGGGCATCGTCGCGTGAGCGATCGAGAATGATCGTGCCTCGTTCGATGTCGGTGAACCGCGCGCCGGAGCCCACGAACGAGAGGAGCCTGCGCGAGTACTGACCTTCCACGAAGAAGTTCGAGGACAGCGTGCCGGTGTAGTTGACGGACAGGAGGCGTTCGGGCTGGCCGCTGTCGTACAAGCTCGCCACGTCCATAACCGTACCGAAGCTGTTGTTGGTCTCATCGCGCTCGCGCCCCGTGAAGGCCCCCTTGAGCGAGTGTCCAGCGAAGGGCGCCCAGGTGAGCTTCCCCTCGAATCGCTTGTCGTCGACGATGTTGCCGTAGACGAGATCGGAGAACTGGGTCGTCCCGGAGACCTCGTCCTCCTCCAGGCGCATCGCGCCGAAGAACCAGAGCTTGTCTCGCACGAACGGCCCCCCGAGCGTGGCCTCGTAGGTGGGGACGACCGTGTCCAGTCTGGGGTCCTCGTCGAGATCGCGCTCGAACGGCGTGAGCGCGCGCCAACTGTCGCTGTCGAACGTCGTCCGCAGCGACCCGCTGAAGTCGTTGCCGCCGGACTTCGTCACGATGCTGGCCACGCCGCCCGAGAACCGGCCGTACTCGGCGGAGATCGCGGCGGTCGACGTCTTCGTCTCCTCGATGGCGTCCTCGATGAACACGAGCGACGCTTGATTGCGGAGCGTCTCGTTGGCGACAACGCCGTTGATGAGAAAGAGGCCCTCGAACGACATCGCGCCCGAGAACGTGATGTTGCTGCCAGGCCCGGTGTCGGTCGTTCCAGGCGCCAGGAGCACCGTGGCGTCGATGTCGCGGCCGACCGGCAGCTTGTCGATGAGCTCGGCTCTGTAGCTCGTCGCCACGGTGGGCGCCATCGTGAAGTCCGCCTGATCGGCCACCACGGTCACCTCTTCGGCAAGCCCCGCCATGCTCAGTTGCACGCTGACCTCGATGCTCTCGGCGACCTGCACACGCACGTGCCGCTCCAGCGTCTGGAAGCCGCTGAGCGTGAACTCCAGCTCGTACTCACCCGGCGGCAGGAAGGGGATCGTGTAGTCGCCGTTGGCCGACGTGACGACGGTGCGCGTGCCCTGCAAGGCGGGAGAGGACGCCGTGACCGTTACGCCCGGCAGCACGGCGCCGGAGCCATCCGTCACGCGTCCCGTTACCGTGCCGGTCGGCGTCGTTTGCGCGGCGGCAGTTGTCGTCAGGAGGGCGCACCCCAGGATGGCCAGCCACGATCGCACGCTGTTGAACGGCATGAACACGGCTCCTTTGCGTTGCGGGCTATGCCGCTGTGTGATTGGGTGCGACGCCATTGCGCCCAAAGCCGGCAAGAGGGTAACACTCTCGTTCGCGCCAAACAACTGAACCCGGGTAGGGGCTCGCTTGCCTTCCGTTGGGCCGCTCGCCCAGCGCGCGGGCGCGCCATCGTCCGGGCGACGAGGATCAGGTCAGCAGCGACCCCGCGTGCCGCACCGCACGCAAGGGTCACTTAATACATAAGACTGGTATAGTATCTAGCTCATCTGATATGTTCTCGTCGTCGCGGGATGCGTTCGAACCGAGCCTGCTGCTACGAGCCGGCCGCAATCCTGCGTTCATCTCTGACTGACCGGAAAGCCAGGGGAGGTCGCACATGGGTGCTCGGTTGCTTTCTCATCGCGGCGACGAGCGGCGCGGGAGCGCTGCGAGCAAGCTCCGTCTGCCACTGGCGGGCGCGACAGTATTACTGGCCATTCTGGCGGGCGCGGCTCTGACGCTTGTCGCATCCAATCCGCTCCCGCCGAATCCGGCCGAGTGGGTGTGCCCCAGCAGCGCCGCCAAACCAACGCCGGCGCAGATCGACGCCTTTTGCAGCGGCGGGAGCGGCATGCCGGATTTCGGTGAACCCGTGACGCTGCCGGTGCCCCCGGCC
>JBOGIN010001224.1:0-4584 GCA_050742275.1 Vicinamibacteraceae bacterium | reverse complement strand
CGATGAAGCTCTGGGGCACGGTTTCGGCCGGCGCCTGCCCCGTGACCTGGCGCACGAATTCCTGCTGTTCCTCGATGTGACACAGATTGATCGACGTGAGCACCGAGATGCCGTTCTCGAGAATCTCCTGGACATCGTCGTGCCGCTTGGGGTGGCGGCTCTCTGCAGGATTGTCGTAGGCAAGGCCATCCACCAAACAGACAGCGGGATGACGCTCGAGGATCGCCGGAACATCGATCATCGGCACGCCGCGAACCACCTTGGTCGAGACCACCTCCAGCTCGCCGGCGGCCTCGGCCACATCGTCGGGCACGCGCGGCTGCATAGCGGCGATGACGACGTCTTCGCCGCGCGCATGGCGCCGGCGCCCCTCATCGAACAGCTTGAACGACTTTCCGACGCCCGACGTGTAACCCAGGAATATCTTCAGCTGGCCGCGCCGCGCCGCGCGCTCGGCCGCCTGCACCTGGCGCAGCAGGCGATCGGCATCCGGACGTGTGGGCTCGCGTGTCACCGCATCGGACATGACTGCTCAAGTACCAGATACACCACACAATTGCAAGAACGACCACGCCTGCGTCGGCCGAGGCGTCAGCCTTTCCCCCCTGATCCCTGACCCCTGATCCCTGACCCCTGTCTTTAGGCGAGGCCAACGGCAACGAGGAGGACGTCGATGGCCTTGATGCCCACGAACGGCAACACCACACCTCCCAGGCCATACACCAGCAGGTTCCGCTGCAAAATCGCCGCCGCCCCGAGCGGTTTGTACGTGATGCCCCGCAGCGCCAGCGGGATCAGCGCGATGATGATCACGGCGTTGAAGATCACCGCCGAGAGAATTGCCGACTGGGGCGTCGCGAGCCGCATCACGTTGAGGACGTTCAGCTGCGGGAACGCCAGGATGAACATCGCTGGGATGATGGCGAAGTACTTCGCTACGTCGTTGGCAATCGAGAAGGTCGTCAGCGCCCCGCGTGTCATCAGCAACTGCTTGCCGATCTCGACGATCTCAATCAGCTTCGTCGGGTTCGAGTCGAGGTCGACCATGTTGCCAGCTTCCTTCGCCGCCATCGTGCCGGTATTCATGGCGACGCCGACGTCAGCCTGAGCAAGCGCCGGCGCGTCGTTCGTGCCATCGCCGGTCATCGCGACCATGCGTCCGCCCGCCTGCTCCGTCCGAATGAGCTTCAGCTTCTCTTCCGGCGTTGCTTCCGCCATGAAGTCGTCGACGCCCGCCTCTTCTGCAATCGCTGCTGCCGTCAGTGGGTTGTCACCGGTGATCATGACTGTCTTGATGCCCATCGCACGCAGATGCGCAAAGCGATCCTGGATGCCGCCCTTGACGATGTCTTTCAGGTGGATGATGCCGAGCGCGTGGCCGTTCTCCGCCACGGCCAGCGGCGTCCCGCCTTCACGTGAGATGCGATCGACCGCGGTGCGCAGCTCGGCGGGAAATCCGTTCCCATGCTCTTGGACCAGCCGCTCAATTGCATCCACCGCGCCTTTCCTGATCTTCCGGCCGTTGAAGTCGACGCCAGACATACGCGTCACGGCGGCGAACGGAATGAAGGTCGACTCGTGCGGGCTCAACTCGCGCCCTCGCAACCCGTATCGTTCCTTGACCAGCACGACGATCGAGCGTCCCTCGGGCGTGGCGTCCGCGAGCGAGGCGAGCTGCGCTGCATCCGCAAGCGCGCCCTCGTCGACGCCCGGTGCCGCGCGGAGATCGGTCGCCTGCCGGTTGCCGAGCGTAATGGTGCCGGTTTTGTCGAGCAGCAGGGTATCCACGTCTCCTGCCGCTTCCACGGCGCGCCCGGACAACGCCAGCACGTTGTGCTGCACGAGGCGGTCCATGCCGGCAATGCCAATGGCGGATATCAACGCGCCGATTGTCGTGGGTATCAGGCAGACGAGGAGCGCAATCAGCACGGGGATTGGTATCACCGTGCCGGCATAGTACACAAACGGCTGGAGGGTCACGACGACGAGAAGAAAGATCAATGTGAGCACCGCCAGGAGGATGTTCAGGGCGATCTCGTTGGGCGTCTTCTGGCGCACGGCGCCCTCGACGAGCGCGATCATGCGGTCGAGGAACGTGCTCCCCGGGTTCGAGGTGATCTTCACGACAATCCAGTCGGACAGCACCTTCGTGCCGCCGGTCACGCCGGAGCGGTCCCCACCCGCCTCGCGGATGACCGGCGCCGATTCGCCGGTGACGGCGGACTCGTCCACGCTGGCCACGCCCTCGATGATGTCCCCGTCTCCCGGGATCAGCTCACCTGCCTCGACACGCACGACGTCGCCGGCCCGAAGCGAGCTGGCGTTGACCGTCTCCTGCTTGTCGCCCACGAGGCGCACGGCCATCGTCTCGGTCTTCGCCTTGCGCAGCGTGGCCGCCTGCGCCTTGCCGCGCCCTTCGGCCATCGCCTCGGCGAAGCTCGCGAACAGCACGGTGAACCACAGCCAGAACGCCACCTGGCCGGTGAAGATCGGCTGTCCGCTCCCGCCCACGAGCTCTTGAATCCAGATAATCGTCGTGAGGAGGCTGCCGACCTCCACGATGAACATGACGGGGTTCTTGATCTGAATCCGCGGGTCCAGCTTGCGCATCGCGTTGACGATTGCTGGACGGACGATCAGGGGATCCCAGATCGACAGCTTGGTAGCACGTTTAGTCATAGGTGTTGCCTAACGCGAATTGGTCTCGTTGGTCGGCGCCTGCGCGGGCGGCCCGAACGTCGCGTCCAGCGCGAGGTTCAGCTCCAGGACGTTGACGCGGTCGCGACCGAGAACACCCAGCGTCGGCGTTTCGGTGTGCGCAGCAATCAGCTCGCGCACCCGGCTGACGTCGACGCTTCGGCTGCTTGCGACCCGTGTCGCCTGCAGCGCCGCCGCCGCGGGCGGAATGTGCGGGTCCGTGCCCGCGCCACTCGCGGTCACCATCTCCGACGGAATCTGGCTCGCCTGCACGCCGTCTTCCTTGACAATGGCGTCGATCCGCTCCTGAACCGCCTTCAGGTGATCCGGATTCGACGGGCCATAGTTGCTTCCGCCCGTGGCCGAGGCGTCATAACCCGCTGCCGATGGCCTCGGACGGAAGTACTCGCGCCGCTTGAACTCCTGGGCAACCAGCCTCGACCCGACGATCGTCCCGTCGTCGCGTCGAATCAGGCTGCCTTCCACCTGCGCGGCAAAGGCCGCATTGCCGATGCTCCACAAGACGACGTGATAGACGCCGAGGAGCGTCATCGAGACGACGGTGAACAGGATGCCCTGCTTGATGTCCTTGAACATGGTCGGCTCCTACTGCAGCGCCAGATGTTCGGCGATCGGGCCGAGCACGGCCACAGGCATGAACATCAGGAGTCCAAGAATCACGATCACCGCCCAGAGCGTGAGGCCGAAGGTGCCGCTCTCGGCGCTCAGCGAACCGGCGGTCTCCGGTGCGGCAGGCTTTGCCGCCACGGATCCGGCCAGCGCTAGCGGCGCGATGATGGGAATGTAGCGAGCCAGCAACATGCACAGACCGGTTGAGATGTTCCAGAATGGCGTGTTATCGCCCAGACCCTCGAAGCCGGAGCCGTTGTTCGCGGTCGCCGACGTGAACTCGTACAGCATTTCCGAGAACCCATGGGGCCCCGGATTCTTCAGCCAGGCGAGCGTGGTGTTCGGATCCGGCGTGGCGGCCCAGACATAGCACGCGATGGCCGTGGCTACCAGGATCGAGAGGGGATGCCACAGCAACGCCAGGCTGGCCAGCTTCATCTCCTTCGCCTCGACCCTCTTGCCGAGGAACTCCGGCGTCCGGCCGATCATCATGCCCGCGACGAACACCGCCACGATGACGAAGATCAGCATGTTGATGAAGCCGACGCCAACGCCGCCAAAGATGTTATTGAGCCACATTCCGATGAGCGGCATGAGCCCGCCAAGCGGGGTCAGCGAGTCGTGCATCGCGTTCACCGAGCCATTGGAGGTGACCGTGGTCGTCACCGCCCACAAGGCCGACAGCCCCGCGCCGAAGCGGACCTCCTTGCCCTCCATCGAGCCGGTCGATTGATCGACCCCCATGGCCGAAATGGCCGGGTTACCGCCGGCCTCCTGAGCGACGCCAACGACGACCATCGGGAGGTAGAGTGCCAGCATCGTCGCGAAGATCACGACGGCCAGTTTTCGCCGCTTCGTCATCAGGCCCAACATCACCACCATCGACATCGGAATGATGGTGATCGACCAGGTCTCGACGAAATTGGAGAACGGCGTCGGGTTCTCGAACGGATGCGCTGAGTTCGGCCCGAAGTAGCCGCCACCGTTCGTGCCGAGCTGCTTGATCGACACCACGCCCGCGGTGACGCCGCGCGCAATGGTCTGTTCCGCGCCTTCGAGCGTCGTTCCCTTCGCCGCGCCCTCGAACGTCATCGGCGTCCCCTGCCACATCAGCAGCACGGACACGAGGATGGCCAGCGGCAGAAACAGGCGAACCGTTGCCCGGGTCAGGTCGACGTAGAAGTTGCCGAGCTGTGTCAACCGGTTGCCCGCGAGACCTCGAATCACTGCGACGGCGGCAGCCACGCCGGTCGCCGC
>JBOGIN010001223.1:0-8359 GCA_050742275.1 Vicinamibacteraceae bacterium | reverse complement strand
CGTGGCGCGGTGAGCGCCGGTCTTCATCCTCCCGGGGTTGACACCGCTTGCCTCGAGCCCATATAGTTGTCACTAACAATGAACGCGATGTTCGCGTCACCTGTCGCCCGCCACAAGCGTGGCGACCCAAGCCTGCAGCGGCACGCCGAGGCGCTCCACGCGGCCGTATCGGATCTCGTGCGCGTTTACCAGTTTCGCGACCGAGATTGTATCTGCTGTCATGACATCTCGGTCACGCAGTGTTATGCACTTGAAGCGCTGAGCGAGCATGGACCGCTGCGCCTCGGGGCACTCGCCGAGCGCTTATATCTCGACAAGAGCACCACGAGCCGCGTCGTCGGCGCCCTGGTGCGAAAGGGTTATGTGGAGCAGCGGCGGGAGACAGGCGACCGGCGGGCCGCGTCGCTGGTCGTCACCCGCGCCGGGCGCAGGCTGTACGAGCGGATTACCGCTGACCTGGTCGAGCAACAGAAGGCGTTGTTGTGGGATCTGGATCCGGCGGTCCGAGAAGGTGTGACGCGGGTGATTGGGCGGTTGGCGCGCGCCGCGGAAGCTCGATTTCTGTCGGGGGTAAGCGTCGGTAGGTGCAATACGGCGGCCTGTTGCGAGCCGGGGGATTCAGCGTCCGAGACGTGATCACCGGGGACCCGAAAGTAGAGTGGGTCCTTTTCGAACTGAAGTAGTTGTCAGTAACAACGTGTGTTCGTAGACGCGAAGGGAGTCGGGTCATGGAGGATATGAAGACAGCGGTCCGGGCGAAGTACGGTGAGGCTGCACGGCGCGTGGCGGCGGGTGACGGGAGCTCCTGTTGTGGCGCCTCCGCCTGCGACCCTCAGTGCGGTGATCCCATCACGTCGAACTTGTACAGCGTGAACGAGACCGGCGAGCTGCCGGAGACGGCCCTCCAGGCGTCGCTCGGGTGCGGCAATCCTACGGCGCTGGCGGAGCTGAAGCCGGGTGAGGTGGTGCTCGATCTCGGGAGCGGCGGCGGCATCGACGTCCTGCTGTCGGCGCGCCGTGTCGGACCGACCGGCAAAGCGTACGGGCTCGATACGACCGACGAGATGCTCGCGCTGGCCGAGGAGAACAAGCAAAAGAGCGGCCTCACGAATGTCGAGTTCCTGCGAGGCGATATCGAGCAGATTCCGCTACCGGATGCCAGCGTCGACGTCATCATCTCCAACTGCGTGATCAATCTCTCCGGCGACAAGGACCGTGTCCTTCGCGAAGCGTTCCGGGTGCTGAAGCCGGGCGGCCGCTTTGCCGTGAGCGACGTGGTGGTGCGCGGCGACCTGCCGCCCCAGGTGCGGCGTTCGATGGAGCTCTGGGTGGGCTGCATCGCGGGGGCGCTGACCGAAGACGACTACCGACAGAAGCTCGCGGCCGCTGGTTTCGGCGAGGTGGGCATCGAGCCGACGCGCATCTACGATCTCGAGGACGCGCGGGCGTTCCTCGCGGCGGAGGGCATCGACGTGGACGCAATTGCACCCGAAGCGGCCGGGAAGGTGATGAGCGCCTTCGTCCGCGCGCAGAAGCCGTCGGCCTGCTGCGATTCCACCTGCTGTGCCCCGAGCACCGAGCCCTGAGTGTTACGCAGGCGGACATCGACAGGCGACGGGCCGCTCCCAGTTTCGAGGGATTCTCGAACGAGTCGATGGCATCAACGCTCGCTCGTGCTCGAGTCTTCGCGTTTCAGCGACGCTTACCGGCACGGCCGCTCGGCTTGGAGGGATCGTAGTTCGGATTGCGTGTTGGAAATCTCGCGCGAACGCGCGTTTGCCAGTCTCGCAACTCCGCGGAGAGCTGCTCCACACGGTCAGGATCCTCAGCGGCAAGGTTCGTTTCTTCACCGATGTCCCGCGCCAGATTGTAGAGCTCCAGCGCATCGTTCTCGTACCACTGAATTAGCTTCCAGTCGCCATTGCGGATGGCGGCGCCCGGGGCGCCACCTTGATTGCCGTAATGCGGGTAGTGCCAGAAGAGCGACCGATTCGGCTGCTCCGTGCCTCCGCGAAGCTGGGAGACAAAGCTCGCGCCATCTTGAACCTGACCGGGCTTCGCGTCCAGGCCTGCGATCTCGAGCAGCGTTGGATAGAAGTCAGGGCCGATCACAGGCGTGTCGATGACGGAGCCGGGCGTGACCGTACCGGGCCAGCGGACGATCAACGGCTCGCGAATGCCGCCCTCGTACAGCCAGCCCTTCCCCGCGCGTAAGAGGAGGTTGGACGTGGGCCAGCCTTCGCTCGTCGAGAGCCCGCCGTTATCCGACGTGAACAGGACGACCGTGCTCTGGCTGAGGCCGAGCTCCTCCAACGTCGCCAGCACCTTGCCGACGGCTTGGTCCATCGCTTCGACCATCGCGGCATACACGGCATGTTCCTGCACCAGCCGCACGTCGCGCTCCCCTTCGCGGCCCCACGCAGCCTTCAGACCCAGCCGCTTTCGCTTCTCCTCGTACTTCTGCTCCAGATCTGCCCGCGCCATGAGCGGCGTGTGGACGTCGTAGAAGGAGAAATACGCGAAGAACGGACGATTGCGGTTTGCCTCGATGAACGCTGCCGTCTCGCGCGCAAGTCGATCCGGCAAGTGCTCTCCGGGCGGACCATCCTCGAGACGGGGGTTGCCGTAGGGAGAGAAGTACTTGTCACCGCCGTAGGGCGCGCCGCGGTCGATGCCCCCTTTGTTGATGTCGAACCCCTGATCCTCCGGCCAGCGGCCTTCCGGCCCTAGATGCCATTTGCCGGCAAAGAACGTCGCATAGCCGGCTTCTTTGAATGTCTCCGCCAGCGTCACCTCGTCCAGCGCCAGCTCCGTCGCGTAGCGCGCCGGGAGGAGCCTCGTGTTCCGAGTCCACGTGTCGGGCTGGGCCGCGCCGATGTAATCGGTGATGCCGGTTCGCTGTGGATACTTGCCGGTGAGAATGCTCGCGCGGCTCGGTGAGCAGACGGGGCAGGCCGCATACGCCTGCGTGAACCGCGCGCCGCCGCGCGCGAGCCGATCGATGTGCGGGGTTTCGTAGAACCGGCTGCCATAGCAGCCGAGATCGCTCCAGCCGAGATCGTCGGCGACAAAGAAGACGATGTTCGGCCTCTTCTGTAAATTCCCGCTGGGCGAGCGAGGAAGCGCACACGCCATGGCCAACGACAACATCACGACGGCGCAACCACGAGCAACTCTCATCCGTTCGCTTCCTCCAGGCCGCTAGCATAATATCGGTTGCCAGACGTCGCCCGCCAACGTGAGGAGAAGCGCATGACGACAGGAACGACACTCGTAATTGGTGCTACCGGCAAGACTGGTCGGCGCGTGGCCGAACGCCTCGCCGGCCGCGGCCGCCCGGTCCGGATGGCATCGCGCAGCACTGATCCGCCCTTCGACTGGCTGGATGAGACGTCATGGCCTGACGTGCTCGAGGGCGTGGAGTCTCTCTACGTCACGTATCAACCAGACCTCGCGGTGCCCGGCGCACCCGACGCGATTCGCGTGCTCTCGCGGCTGGCGCGGGAGCGCGGCATCGAACACCTCGTGCTGCTCTCCGGCCGTGGCGAGCTCATGGCGCAGCAATGCGAAGGGATCGTCCAGGATTCTGGCGTGCCGTGGACGATCCTCCGATGCAGCTGGTTCTCCCAGAACTTCAGCGAGGGCTACTTTCTGGACGGCGTGCTCGCCGGACACCTCATGCTGCCGGCAGGAGACGTCGGCGAGCCGTTCGTCGACGTGGACGACATTGCCGATGTGGCGGTCACTGCGCTGACCGAGGAGGGGCACGCCGGCCAGCTGTACGAGCTCACCGGACCGCGGCTGTTGAGCTTTCCCGAGGCGGTCGCCGAGATCGCCCGCGCGACAGGCCGTGAGATTCGGTACTCGCAGGTGCCCATGGATGGCTACTCCGCCGAGCTCGCTCGTCTCGGCACGCCGGCGGATCTCATCTGGCTCATCACGTACCTGTTCACGGAGGTGCTCGACGGTCGAAACGCCTGGATCGCTGATGGCGTGCAACGCGCGCTGGGCCGCCAAGCCCGCGACTTCTCGGACTACGTCCGCGAAACCGTGCCGACGCGCATATGGAACGCCGCGTGACAGCGCCTGCGAAGAAGACTCGAGCGATGGATTGGAGGCACGAACATGACGCTCTTTCAGGCAGTGTTGATGACAGCGACAGTTCTGTGCTCGCTGGTCGCCGGCTTTTTGTTTGCCTTTGCCGTCGTGGTGATGCCGGGCATCGGGCGCCTGGACGACGCGGGCTTCCTCCGAGCGTTCCAGGTGATCGATCGTGTCATCCAGAACAACCAACCCCTCTTCATCGTCGTGTGGCTCGGCGCGGTGCTGGCGCTGGTCGCGGCGGCCGCCATGGGCGTGTGGAACCTGACCGGATCCGCTCGGCTGCTCGTGATCGTCGCCGCGCTCGTCTATCTTCTCGGCGTACAGTTGCCCACGGTGACCATCAACCTTCCCTTGAATAGCCAGGTGCAGAAGCTGGATGTCGTCACGATGAACGAAATGGCGCGACAGCGCGCGCGGAACGACTTCGAGCCGCGTTGGAATCGTTGGAACGTCATCAGAACTGCCTGCGCGGTGCTCGTCTCCATCCTCTTGGTCTTTCTCGTGCTCAGAGCGTGACACACGCTGCTGACGAAGCCTGCACGGTACGAGGCCTGGCAGGCGAGGCGGGCCCTCTATCGGTCCCCGTGAATGTCGGTGGGCGGGGGAGCGGTTGACTCGCGGACGCGTAGCTCGATGTCGAGCACGATGAGCGAGTCCGGAGGCGTGTCGGGATCGGCGGCCGAGGGATTCAGCTTGCCGAGCAGCATCTTCATGGCACGTCGTCCGATGTCATGCGTCGGCTGCGCGACGGTCGTCAGCCGCGGGCTGAAGCTCGCCGCCCATTCGAAATCGTCGAAGCCAAGCACACTGACGTGACCCGGGCAAGGCACGCGGAGCTCGCCCGCAGCGCGCATCAGGCCAAGCGTCATTTTGTTGTTGCAGGAGAGCACCGCCGTCGGCGGCTCTGCCAACCGGAGTAGCGCCTGCCCGCAGCGGTAGCCGCTGTCGAGCTGAAAATCGCCGCGGCTGAAATACTCGTCGCGGATGGGGAGGTGCGCCTCCTGCATGGCCTTGCGAAAGCCTTCGACGCGGTCGACCCCACTCGACAGCCGCAGGTCGCCGGTGATGATTGCAATGCGCGTGTGGCCGAGGCCAATTAGGTGTCGCGTGGCGTCGTAGGCGCCCTGCACGTTGTTGGAGACCACCGCGCCGCGCGTGAAGCCGACCGGCACCCGGTCGACGAAGACGAGCGGAAAGCGTCGTCGAATCAGGCCATCGTAGGTGGAGGAGGAATCGCTGCAGGCGACGATCGCGCCGTCCACGCGCCTGGAGAACAGCGTGCTCAACTGGGTCTGCTCGCGCTCGCTGGAGCCGCCGGAGTTGCAGAGGATCAGCGAGTAGCCGTGCTGGAGGGCTTCCGTTTCGATGCCCTGCACCACCTCGAGAAAGAACTGATTGCTGATGTCGGGGACGACCATGCCGATGACCTGCGTCCGGCCGATCTTGAGGCTGCGCGCGATGTGGTCGGGGTGATAGTCCAACGCCGCCATGGCCTCGCGGACGCGGGCCTGGCGCTCCGGGCTGACGCGCCCCTTGCCATTGACGACGGCGGAGACGGTCGCCGGTGACACGTCGGCGAGGCGAGCCACATCGACCATGGTCAGCGGCCGTCCTGAGGTCTTCATGGAAATGGACCGGGTCCCTTTCAGCCGCGAAAAGGTACCCGGTTCATTTTTCGCGGCTTGACACCACCACGCACCCTGGTGTATCAAACGTTTCGACACTATCACAGCACGAAGCAAGAGCGCCAGGGCAATGGCCGCGAAATGTGGCCTGATTTGGCGCAGAATGTGCCTCAGCCTCGTCGGTTGGCGTTACTTTGAAACGTTTCAAACGTGCGGCGAGGGAGAGGCGAGGCGACCACGGAAGCTCCAAAGGAGCGGGTTATGAGACGACTGCCCCTCGCGTCACTGGCGCTGATCTTCCTGCACGCAAGCCTCGCCGTCGCGCAAACCGACCGCGGCGCCATCACGGGGCTCGTCGTTGACGAGCAGGACCGGATCATTCCTGGGGCCACCGTGACGTTGACCAATACCGACACGAGCGTGTCGACCGCTGTCACCACCGACGAGGCGGGGAGCTTCCGCTTCCCGTCGTTGACGGTGGGAAGCTATGAGCTTTCGGCCGAGCTGAGCGGCTTCAAGATCTCCGTCCAGCAGGTGTCGGTCGAAGTGGGACGCACCGTCGACCTCACGATCGTGCTCAGCCCGGGCGACATCGCGGAAACGGTCACGGTGGAAGCCGCCCCGCTGGCGCTCGACACCACGACCTCGGATACCGGGACGACGGTGACGCGCCGGCAGATCCTCGACCTGCCCGTGCCGCTGACCGGCGCCATGCGCAACCCATTGAACTTCGTCGTCATGACGCCGGGCGTGAGCGGGTCCGTGCCGGGCGCCGTCCCCGATCTGCGCCTGAACGTCAGCGGCGCTCCCGCCGCGTCCACGGAAGTGTTCGTCGACGGCATCCCAGTGGCCGATACCAACTTGTCGGGCAGCATGTCGAACAATCACCCCGCGCTCGAGTCGGTCGGTGAGTTCAAGATCAGCAACAACAGCTACTCCGCGGAGTACGGCTTGGCGACCGGGATCGTCTCGTTCACGCTGCGCTCCGGAACGAACGACTTTCGCGGCAACGTCTTCGAGTACTTGCAGAACGACGCGCTCAACGCGCAGGACTTCCCCACCAAGGCGCGCGGCGAGCCGAAGGCGCCGCTGAAGCAGAACGAGTACGGCTTCACGCTCGGCGGGCCGATCTGGCTGCCGAAGGGCCTCGGCCCGCTCGCCTACGACGGGCACAACCGGACGTTCTTCTTCACCAGCTATTCGGGGTTCAAGTTCCGCCCGAGCGCCAACAATCCCAACCTCACGACGATCCCAAACCGGTTCCGGCAGGGGGATTTCTCGCAGTTGCTCGGACAGCAGCTCTTCGTGCCCAATCCGCACAACGGCTCCGAGCTGCTTCCCTTGTTCGACCCTGCGGGGCGTCCCGTGTTCGAGGGCGCAATCTACGACCCGACGAATTCGCGCACGGTGATTGGTCCGGATGGGCAGGCGCACCAGATTCGCGATCCGTTCCCGGGCAACGTCATTCCTGGCAACCACCCCGGCCTCAGCGCCGCCTCACAGCGGATCATGCGGGACTTCCCGCAGGCGCAGACCGACGCCGTCTTCAACAATTTCTTCCGGCAGACGCGCGAGGTGAACGACGAAGAGCGCTTCGTCGTGAAGATCGATCACAACATCAGCGCGCTTCAGACGCTCTCGGGTAGTCTCTCGTTGGGGAGCAGCCGCGAGTCGAACATCGGCACTCTCAACGAGCTGGATGCGACTGAAAACGACAGGCCGTCGTGGCAGGCGCGCTTCGCGCACACCAAGACCTTCTCCCCGAACCTTCTCAACAACTTCGTCTTCGGCTTCCTGCGCGATCGCTTCGTCGAGGGTCCTGTCGTCGCCGGTCCACCGTTGAGCGAGCTGGGGCTTGGAGGGATCAGTCTGCCATCGGACGCCCCATATCCAGCCATCGGGCTCCGCAACCAGAACGGGATCGGCGGCAATACCTTCTCGCTCGTGGCGCAGAACCGCTTCGTCATGAGCAACGTCACCACCTGGGTGCGCGGGTCGCACACATTGAAGGTCGGCGGAGAGTTTCGGCGGCTGCAGCGCAACGAGAGGAGCAACAATTCCGGCCGCTTCGCGTTCGAGCCAACGCAGACTGCGCTCAACGGCGTTGGTTTCGTGAATACCGCACAAGGGCCGGCCGCCGTGTCCATCCCCGCGGTGGCCACCGGCAATTCAGTAGCGAGCTTCATGTTTGGCGCGGTGGACTTCTCGCGCTTCGACATTGGCGCGACGACGGCCGGCTATCGCTGGCTGACGGCGAGCGGATTCGTGCAGGACGATTGGCGCGTGGGGCGCAACCTGACGCTCAACCTCGGATTTCGCTACGACGTCTCTGTGCCACGCACCGAGGTGTTCGGTCGTGTCTCCACTGTCGATCCGGAGCTGCCAAACCCCGCGGCAGGCGGGTTGCCGGGCGCTTACACGTTCTATGGCGAGGGCGAGGGACGCAACGGCCGGAAGAGGATTGGCGACATCGATTGGAAGGGATTCCAACCGCGTCTTGGATTCGCCTACACCCCGAGCGCGGAGCGTGGCTTCCTGGGCAGGCTGTTTGGCGACGAGCGCTCAGTGCTGCGCGGCAGCTTTGCCATCACGAGACCGCTCGGGAACGACAACCTGACGAATGGCATCTC
>JBOGIN010001222.1:0-2956 GCA_050742275.1 Vicinamibacteraceae bacterium | reverse complement strand
CGGTCGTGTTCAGCGCGCACCTGAAGAGGCTGTCACCGGACCTTCATGCGCCGTTCATCGAGGGCATTGTTACGCGCCTCGATCCCCCAGTGCTCGACTATGTCCGGTTGAACATGGAGGCTCGCGTGTGACGGCTAATAGCTCGTCCCGTACCCAGCAAGATGATCGCGACGCATGCGAGACGGCTACGGCGAGACGAGAACGTCCACGCTGTCGGTTGCCGTAGCGCCATCGTCATCGGTAAACGTGTAGTTCACCGTGATGAGCGCTTCCTTGCCGCCGTTCGGGAGCCAGTACCAGACATCGAAGTCCTGGGTCACCGTGGCGCCGACGTCGGACAGGACGTTGCTGGACACGCTCGCCGGTCCCGTCTCGTAGTGCACGGTCTCCGTCCCGGTGGGCGGCGTGACGATTCCTCCCGACGCCTGCTGCACGTCCACGGTCGAGGAGGTGATCTTGATCGGAACCTGGAAGTTCCAGTCGTCCTCGTTCACCGCCGCCTCGGTGAGCGTCATCGTGACGGTAAAGCTCACGCGCCAATCGTAGAGGCGGGTCTCGTCGAAGGCGGGATCGTCGCCGCGTTGAATGACGAATGACCTATTGCTGCCATCCCGTGCGCTCACAGTGCCCGGCGCCGTAACGTCCACGGGATCATCGACGTCTTCGGTCTCGGTTGGCGACTCGCACGAGCTCATGAGCAGCGCCGCGAAGAGCAGCATGGCGCCTGTCAAGAAACGGAGCATCTCATTCTCCTTGTATGGTTGGTCCTCGGCCAGGAACGGGCCGGCAATGGCCCACGTGGCGCGGCAAAAAAGCGGCAATGCTCGCGACTGCGTCAGAACGGCTAAAAGGTGGTTCCGACCGCAAACTTGAACGTTCGCTCCGGCTGAAACGAGTCACGGTAAATGTTCCACGCATAGATCAGACGAAACGGGACGTTCATCATGGGGACGATGACGCGCAGCTCGCCGCCGGTGGACGTGCGGAGCTGCCGAAGGTTGAACGGCTCATCCTGTTCGAAGGCCTGGCCGGCATCATGGAAGGCCAGCAGGCGGACGGGACCGGCGATGTCGAAGTAGTACTCCGCGTTGAAGAGCAGGAACTTGTCGCCGCCGATAGGGCGGTTCTGCGCGTCGACCGGACCCACTGATCGGTAGTCCACGCCGCGAATCTGCGTCTCGCCGCCGAGGAAGAAGCGGCGGTAGTACGGCAGGTCATCGGTGTTGCCGAACGGCTGGATGTAGCCGATCTGGCCGCGTAGACCGAGCGCCGTCCGCTGCGTGTGAGGAATGTAGAGAATGGCCTCCGCCTCTGGGCGGATGTAGTCGAGTGTCCCGCCGAGCGGGCCGCCGGCCATCTCGAACGTGCCGGTAATTCTCATGCCGCGCCGAGGCATGAACGGGTTGTCCACCGTGTTGTAGACAACGCTTGGGCTGAGCCGGCTCTCGATGTACCGCCCATCATTCAGGAACGGGTTGAATGCTGGTTCATCCTCCTCCGAGCCGCCTGTGCTGAGAAAGTCCTCGTGCACGGCTGTGTCGACCACCTCGTACGTATAGGTCGTGGAGGCGCGCCCGAACCTGGCCATGGGCAGGCCGCCGAGCAGGCTCATGCCGCTCCTGACCTCGCTGTAGCCCACGGTGTTCGAGTCCATGTACAAGTCGTACTTGCGTGAGAACAGCGTCGCGCCAGCCGTGATGGGGCGGCCGAACAGATACGGCTCGCTGGCGGAGAGCTGATAGTTGCTGGCGCGCTCGCCCGTCTGCACCGACACCTGAAGGGTTTCCCCTTGCCCGATAAAGTTGGTGGTCGCGAACGACGCGCTGACGAACAGGCCGTCGATTCCAGACACCCCCGCGCCGAACATGAACTCGTTGCGATTGCGCTCGTCGAGGTTCAGCGTGACGTCGACTGTGTTCTTGGCCTCCGGCGGCTTCTCCACCTGGATGTCGTCTTGCGCCTCGCCTTCGCCGAGCGGCTGGAAGTAGCCCAATTGATTGATGCGCTTGATGCTGTACTTGAGGCCTTCGGTATTGAAGACGCCGCCCTCGAGGAGCGCCATCTCGCGCCGGATCACGTGATCCTTTGTCGTCGTGTTGCCGGTGAACAGGATCCGGTTGACGAAGTACTGCTCTCCTTCCTCCAGGTGTATCGTCACATCGACGACGGCGGGCTTGCTCGCGTCGGTGTTGGCGGCGACCGGTGCGGCGGTGGGGGCCTTCGTGTCCGCGAAGCTGAACTCGGGATAGCCCGTGAACTCGAAGTAGCCTCCAGACCCATAGAGCTCGCTTGCTTTCTCGATGCCGTTGCGGACGCGCTCTTCGTCGTAATAGTCCCCTCGCTCCAACGAGAACAGCGGCTGCAGTGCTCGCTTCCCGACCACCGTGTTGCCTGCGAAGTCAACCGCGCCGACGCGGTAGCGACGGCCCTCGGTGATTGGAATCCGCAGCTCGATGGCACGCTTCTCGCCGTCCTTCGAAGTCTGGAGCGCGCGGATCGTGGGCTGTCCCACGGTAGCCTTGAGGTAGCCCTCCTCGCGGTAGTAGCTGACGATCCGCTGCGCGTCTTCTTCGAACTGCTCTTCTTTGTAGACGCCGCTGCCGATACCGATGAACCGGAAGAGGCCCGCTTGCTTGTTGTGCTCCATCGTGCCTCGCAGCTTGCGGTCCGACACTGCCTCGTTGCCGACGAACGTGATGCGGCCGATCTCGACCTTCGGGCCGTCCTGGATGTGGAACGTCAGGTGCACGAGCTTCGGCCCGGTCGTCAACGGCTTCAGGCTGTGGGTCACTGTCGCGTCCAGATGACCCTTCTCCGCCAGCATGTCGCGGATGACGCCTTCGACCCGTCGGATCGCGCCCTCCTCCAGGAATGTGTCGAGTCGGATGATCGTGCCTGCCTCGCGCAGCTCGTCGTCGATGTCCGTGGTGTTGAGCGTCTCGGTGCCCTCGTAGTC
>JBOGIN010001221.1:0-4816 GCA_050742275.1 Vicinamibacteraceae bacterium | reverse complement strand
TGGCGTGAAGCACGCACGCCAGCCGTCGATCCGCGGTCCTCGTTCACGCCCGATCATCATTTCGCGTTGCTGCCGGCTATCCTGTCAACAGAGAGGCTTTAGCCACAGGCTGTTAACCCCCAGAATTCACTTGTATTGACAATCGTAGGGGCCGCCTTTAGGCGGCCCAGGGCCGGCTGAAGCCGGCCCCTACAGTCAACACAGGTGAATTCCGGGACTAAGGGCGCTTTACGGAAACGGTGACAACGCGACTGAATCCTGGGCTCAATGCTCCCGCGCGCGCTGGTGGAACCGGCGGACCTTCGCGCGGTTGCCGCAGACCTTCATATCGCACCAGCGGCGCGTCTGGTTGCGGCTCTGGTCCAAGAAGAGCCAGGCACAGGTCGGCGCGGCACACTCACGTACCGAGGAGACATGCTCGGAGGTAAGCAGGTCGGCCGCAGACTGCGCGATCGGCCAGAGCATCCGGTCGAGCGCCGGCGCATCCCGTGTCCAGCGCCATTCGAAGTGATCGACGGCACCGGTGAGGCGGCGATGCCGCGACGCCGCCGCGACGAACGCGGCGAGCTCGTCGAGGTCCTCCGGCGCCACCTGACGTCGCACCGCAACCGAGGCAAAGACCCGGAAGACGAGCTCTCGCAGCCGCCGTGCGCGCACGAGCACGGCGCATGCCGTACGCGGCGCCCGCGCACCGCCGCGTCGCAGGAGCCCGGCTTCGCGCGGCGCGACCAGGCCGGCCCGCTGGCTCCAGGCCACCAGCGCGTCATAGTCTGGGAGGAGATCGCGGCGACGGTCCGGCCCGGTCACGGTGTTTGCGAAGTCGAGGCAGCGCTCACCCGCCGTCAGCTCGAACTCGATGTCGGCCTCGCCGCTCTCCAACCTCATGTGCTCGCTCGATATAACCATCATACAACCATTGACAGGTTAGCGCCGCTCGCATACGATTCTAACCTGTTATTGGTACTTTGATGGTTATTCCTCCTATCACGATTGTAGAGGCGCAATGCCTGCCAGGCCATCCCGGACGATCGTCGCCCTGTCGTTCTTCGCGATCTACGTCATCTGGGGCTCGACGTACCTCGCTATCCGATACGCCGTCGAAACGGTCCCGCCGCTGACGACCGCGGCGATGCGGCACAGCATCGCCGGACTATTGCTGTTCGCCTGGGCGTACCAACGCGGATACCGGCCCACATGGCGCGAGTGGAGAGCAAGCCTGGTGGTCGGCTTCCTCTTCTTCCTGCTGGGGCATGGCGGCTTACATTGGGCGGAGCAGATCGTGCCCTCAGGTTTCGCGGCGTTGATTGTCGCCACGGAGCCCATCTGGCTGGCGATCCTCGTCGCCCTCCCGCCGGGTGGCACACGACCGACCGCGCCCGCGATCGCCGGCCAGGCAATCGGGCTGGCAGGCGTGGCGCTGCTGATGGGTCCGATGAGCCTCGAGAGCTCGACGTCAGGCGTGCTGACCGGCAGCCTCGTCATCCTGGGCGGGACGCTCGCCTGGACGCTGGGGATCGTCTACGCCGCGCGCTCCCCAATGCCGCGCGATCCGCTCGCCCGCGCGGCGTTGCCGCTCCTCACCGGGGCTGCCTGGCTGTTGATTGCGTTGACGGCGGCCGGCGAGCCGGCCAGGCTCGCGGCCAATCCGGTATCGCTTCGGTCGGCGCTCGCGGTTGCCTACCTCGTGACCTTCGGCTCCCTCGTGGCGTTCACCGCCTATACCTGGCTGCTGGGCCACTTTCCAGCAACGCTCGTCGCCACTCACACGTACGTGAACCCGGTGGTGGCCGTCTGGCTCGGCTGGGCGCTCGGCAACGAAGCGATCTCACCACGTGTGCTGATTGCCGGCGCGATGATCATCATGGCGGTGGTGCTCGTAAATGCCGGCACGCGGGTCCCCGCGCGGCAGGAGTCGCGCGCACACGCCGGCGCCGAAGCGGACCCAGCGTAGCAGCCCCTGCTAGCGGTGAGCCATGGGCGTCTCAATCGGAGCGATATCGCGCCCGACCACGCGAGTGTTGTACTCGTCGAGATAGCGCCGATGAGCAGGCGTGTCGGGGTAGGCTTCGGGCGCGGAGTACGGATAGCGGGTCATCTCGTGGAACGGCAAGGGCAAGGTGAGATCCGGGCTCGCGGAGTTCACGTCCATCTCCTTACTGAACCCATCCGCGTAGAGGAGGAACGTCCGCGTGTGACCTTCAAGGAGCGGTGCCAGGACCGTGGCGTCGAACGACAGCGCGATCTCGTCGCCTGGCCGAGAGACGACGAACTCGTCGTCTGCCAGCTGGAGCAATGGCAGAACGTCCCCCTCGCGCGTATAGCGACCGCGCATGACCTTCCAGGGCGACAGGAACGTGACCCGCTCGTAGTCGAAGTCCAGCGGCTGGCGGTCGTCTGCTGTCACGGCAGCTTCAGCTGAAAAGCCGCGCCACGCCAGGCGCGCGCCAACCGGGTGGAGCTGCTCCACTGTCACGCGCTCGTTACCCGACTCGTTCTCGATCCTCGAAACCGGCGTCGCCACGCGGATGAGATCCCAATAGACGCGCATCGAGGTCACGATGCGCACCTCGCGGTTGTCGGAGAGCCATTTCCCCGTGAGGTCGACCGGCACGGTCTGCGGCCGGCCAACCGGAACGCCAATGTCATCGATGACCGTCCGCCAGCGACCGCGCGTGTCCTTCACCTGAAGGAACGGCGGCACCAGCTCGAGGCCCGCCTGGTGTGCGGCGAGGTTGTCGCTCGAGAACGCATAATCGGTCCAGCCAGTCAAGAGCAGCAGCTGGCCGTCCAGCTCACCAGGCCCGGACGCGACCGCTGGCGGGCTCAAGTCCAGCGTCAACGCATGTCGCTTCGCATAGCCACGAATCTTGTCGAGCGGCAGTCGATCGACGAAGCGCCGATCCAGTCTCGCAACGCGATCGGTGACGTCACGTCCTGCATGGTCAGTGGCGCGCGCCGGCACGCGGGCGTTGCTGACGGCAAAGAGTCGAAACGGCTTGGGTGTGTGCATCATCCCCTCGTTTGGATACACCTCCTCGTCCGCTCGGTGCGTGACCGCCAGGAGCCGCACGTGGTCCAGATACAGCGTCTCTTCGAGCTCGTTGGTGACCCGGAGCTCGTAGCGTCCGTTGCGCGCCCGTAGCTGATCGCCGCGGATGCGCACGTATTCAGTTGGATCCGGGGTGTTGAACACGCCGGGCGAGACGAGGTAGCCCATCTCGCCGCCACCGAGGAAATCCGTCACGAACTCGAATCGCTCGCCGTTCCACGTGAAGAGATAGGGACAGGAAGAGGGTTTCCTGTCGAGCTCCGTCAGCGACACGATCTGCGCACCCTGGGTGCTTTCCGGCGCGGCCGGCGGAATCTCCGCCTGCACGATCCCAGCCGGCCAGAGCACGCGGACCACATCGGCGCGCGCCCGCTGGCCGAGACCAAAGCTCACGTCCGCGGGCGCAGGCTGGGGCCAGGCGCTCACGTATTCGAGCTTTTGCCACAGCGAGCCGGCGCGCATCTCCACCTTCGCGCCATACGCGCTACGGTTGCTGACCTGGGCGGTCAGGCGCACCTGAACCGATCGGTTGGCGTTGCCACCGTCGTTGCGCCAGATCGTGACCGTGCCATCGCCGCTGCGGACGACCAGATCCGTATCTCCGTCACCGTCGAGATCGCCTGTTGCAAAGCCGTGCTCCGCCCGTTGGCGAAGCGGGGCCGGGAGCGCCTTCTCCGACACGTCTTCCCACCGCGCACCGAGGTTCCTCCACAGACGAAACCCTTCACCGGTCGACACCAGCAGGTCCAGCAGCCCATCGTTATCGTAATCGAGAAATTGAGAGAGGCCCGGCGACCGTGGATTGGGGCCTGCTTTGGAAGACGTGAAGCTGCCATCACCAGTGCTCAGGCTCAACACCCCATCAGCGGCGCCCTCGCCCCCTGAGCTGAAGAAGAAGTCGGTAAAGCCATCCTTGTTGACGTCCGCCGCAGTGGCAGCCGACGTTGGCGTCGTCGGAAGACCAAGCTCGGCAGCCTCGTCTTGAAACGTGCCGTCTCGCATGTTCCTGAAGAGACGCGGCGGTTGGCTCGACCCGGCAATCAGCAGATCCACGTCCCGCCGATTGTCGACGTCGGTAGGCACGACCTGTGAGCCGGCGACGGCGGCAAGACCGGCGGCCTCCGCGATATCGCCAAAGGTTCCATCCCCGTTGTTACGGAGCACCACAGCGCGTCGGCCGGTCGCGCCATCGTCCTGACGCGCCTGCGCGGCAACGAGCATCAGATCGAGGTCCCCGTCGTGATCCAGATCGACGAAGCTCGCAGCCGCGTGCGCATCCGACGAGGGCGGGAGCTTCGCGGCCTCGGTCCGATCCTCGAAGCGTCCGTCCTCGCCCTGCCGCAGCAAGCGACCGCCACCGGCGCCAAGCACGAAGAGGTCCACGCGGTCGTCATTGTCGTAGTCGCCGCCAATCGAGGCGAACGGTTTGATTGAAGCCACGGCTGCCCCGAGTCCAACGCGCTCCGACACGTCCGTGAATCGACCGTTGTCGTTCGCGTACGCGCTCAGCGTGCCTTCATCGCCACGCGGATCCTGCTCTGCGCGAAGCAGATCGAGGTCACCATCGCGGTCGAGATCGATCAACGTCACGCCTCCGCCAGGCGAGTGGGGCGCGCCTCCCGCCTCGACGCCAGCCCGCGGTGAGCGCAGTCGAACCGGCGCGGGCAGTGCGTTCGGAGCCGCCACGAACGCCACGGCGGGAATCGTCTCGTCTACCAAGCCCGGCTCCGCGCCGGTCGACGTGACGGCCTCGGCGTAGCGTCCTTG
>JBOGIN010001220.1:0-3507 GCA_050742275.1 Vicinamibacteraceae bacterium | reverse complement strand
GAGCCGATGCAGGTCGCCTCCCTTGAAGCGTCCACCCATGATGACAACGACACGGCCGTCGAAGCTTTCGATGGCCCGGCGCGCGGCCTCGACATTGGTCGCCTTCGAGTCGTTCACGAAGCGCACGCCGCCGACCTCCCCTGCCGGCTCGAGCGCATGCTCGAGCCCGGTGAAGCGCTCGACCGCGCGTACCATCGCTTCCGCATCCGCTCCGCAGAGCGTGGCCACCGCGGCCGCAGCGGCAACGTCGCTCAGTAGATGGCGGCCGCGCACGTGGACGGCAGTCAGCGGCACCAGCCGGCGCTCGCTGCGGCCGAGCCGTGCCACCAACCAGTTGCCGACCAGGCCGACGCCTTGCTCGAACTCCGCATCCAGGCCGAACGTGAACCGCCTGGCGCGGCTGCGGGCCGCAAGCACGAGGGCAGACTGGTCGTCCGCGTTCACCACCGCCCAGTCATCCGGCGTCTGGTTCATGAAGATGCGCGACTTCGCCTCCGCGTATTCCGCTTCGGTGGCGTGGCGGTCGAGGTGATCTGGAAAGAAGTTGAGCATCACCGCCCCCCACGGATGGAACCTGTCGATACTCTCGAGCTGGAAGCTGCTCACCTCAATCACGTGCACGGTCTCCGGCATCGAGTCGGCTACCTGCGCCGACAAAGGCACGCCGATGTTTCCGCCCACACATGCCCTCAGCCCACTCTCGTCCAACATCCGACCAATCAGCGTTGTCGTCGTCGACTTCCCTTTGGTCCCGGTGACCGCCACGATCCGACCGCGAACGAACCACGAGGCCAGCTCGAGCTCCGCCACGATCGGGACACCAGACTCGCGCGCCGCTTGGAGCAGCGGCTGCGCCGGCGGCACGCCGGGGCTGAGCACGATCAGATCCGTTCCTCCCAGCATCTCGATCCGGTGCCCTCCGAGCTCCAACGCGACACCTCGCGCACGCAAGGCCTCCTCTGCTTCGAGGCTCGTCCTCACGTCGGTCAGCGTGACGCGCGCACCCTGGCCTACGAGCAAATCAACCGCCGCGAGACCACTTCGCGCGGCGCCGACGACCAGCACCCGGCGACCCGCCACGCTCATGTCCATTCTCGGCCCCGCCCCTCGCCCCTTACCCCTCGCCCCTTGACCTTTCAGCGAAGCTTCAGCGTCGTCAGGCTGAAGAGCGCGCAGACGATTGCCACGATGAGGAAGCGCGTGATGACCTTCGGCTCGCTCCACCCCACCAGCTCGAAATGGTGATGCAGCGGCGCCATCTTGAAGACGCGCTGTCCCGTCAGCTTGAACGAGCCCACCTGCACGATGACCGACATCGCCTCCAACACGAACACACCGCCGACGATGAGCAGCAGCAGCTCCTGCTTGATGAGGAGCGCAACCGTGCCCAGCGCACCGCCCAGGCTGAGCGATCCAACGTCGCCCATGAAGACCTCGGCCGGATAGCAGTTGAACCACAAGAAGCCAAGGCTCGCGCCGACCAGCGCGCCGCAGAACACCGTGAGCTCCCCCACCTGCGCGAAATGCACCAACAACAAGTACTTCGCGAGCTCGCTGTGGCCGGTGACGTAGGCCAGCGCCGTGTAAGTCGCCGCCGCAACCGCAAAGCAGCTGATCGCCAGGCCGTCCAGACCATCGGTGAGGTTGACCGCATGGGACGCTCCCATGAGCACCAACATCGCCAAAGGCACGTAGAGCCAGCCGATGTCTGGAATCAACCATTTGAAGAACGGGAAGATCAGCCGCGTGGTGTACAGGTCGTAGCTCGCCATCACCAGCAGCGAGACGCCCACCAGCGCGCCAACGAGCGCCGTGGCGCCGAGCTTGTAGCGCGCCTGCAGCCCATGGTGTGAGCGTCGCGTCGTCTTCAAGTAGTCGTCCACGAAGCCGATCGCGCCGCACGCGGCCGTGCTCGAGAGCGCAATCCAGATATAGGGATTGCGGAGGTCCGCCCAGAGCAGCGTCGGAACCAGCGCCGACGTGAGGATGAGCAAACCGCCCATGGTCGGCGTGCCGGCCTTCGGACGATGGCTCGCAGGGCCTTCGTGTCGAATCACCTGGCCGATTTGGAACTCCCGCAGCTTGCGAATTACCCATGGTCCGAGAATCAGGCTCAAGAACAGTGCCGTGATGCTTGCCGCCGCCGTGCGGAACGTGATGTAGCGCGTGACGTTCAGCACCGAGGCGTACTCATGGAGCGAGTACAGCAAGTGGTAGAGCATTCACGCGGCTCCGCTGCTCCCCTTCTTCAGTCGCTCCACCACACGTTCCAGCCGAACTCCACGCGATCCCTTGACGAGCACCACATCACCGGATGCGACGAGGCTCTCCACCAGCTCCGCGGCCTCGTCGCTCGTCGCCGCATGCGCAACCGCACTGCGTGGCAGGCCGGCCTCTATCGCCGCTTCGCCGAGATCGCGCGCCGGCGCGCCTCCAACCGTGATCAGCCGCGCGATACCGGAGGCCACGGCGACCCGACCCATCGCTCGATGCAGCGCGTCGCTCGCGTCACCGAGCTCGAGCATCTCACCGAGCACCGCGATCCTCCGCGTCGATCGCGTCTCTGCGCCGAGGGTCAACAAGGCGCGTTCGAGCGCCAGCGGGCTCGAGTTGTACACATCGTCAACGACGGTGACACCGGATGCCGTAGTAAACAGCTCGCCGCGGTGCGCCGCCGGCACGAGCGTCCGAGCACGCTCGGCAACGTCCGCCAGTGGAACGTCAAAGGTGTCGGCCACGGCGATTGCCGCCAGCAGATTCGCGAGGTTGCCCCGCCCGATGAGCGGCGTCTCGAGGGAGAGCGGCCGGCCGTTGACCTCCACGCTCGCGCGCACCCCTTGCAGCCCGCGGTCGTCGATCGCCGTCGCCCGCACGCTGGCCGGTTCGTCCAACCCAAAGGTGATGGTCCGGCCTAGAAATCCGCCAACCCTTGCCATGACCCGCGCGTCATCCGCGTTTGCGACGAGCTCGGTCTCCGTGGACGCCTGCTCACAAATCTCCGCCTTGGCGTCCGCAATGGCATCCACCGAGTCGAAGAACTCGAGATGCGCGGGACCGACGTTCGTCCACACGCGCACGTCCGGCTCCGAGATCTCGACGAGCCGGCGAATCTCGCCGGGCGCGCTCATCCCGAGCTCCACCACCGCGACGTCCGGGCGCGATGTCAGCTCGAGCAGCGACAGCGGCAACCCGATGTGGTTGTTCAGATTGCCCTCGTTCTTGAACGTTCGATATCGCATGGTCAGCAAGGCTGCCGTGATGTCCTTGGTCGTCGTCTTCCCTACGCTGCCCGTGATGGCCACGACACGCGCTCCCGATAGGCGCCGGACATGCGACGCGAGGCGTTGAAGCGCGCGCGTCGTGTCCTCCACGACAATCACGAGCGCTTCGCCGCTGACCGCGGGGGCACCGTGCGCCTCGTCGACGACGACGCCCATCGCGCCCGCGGCGAGGGCGGCGGCCACGAAATCGTGACCGTTGAAGCGCTCGCCGCGGATCGCGATGAAC
>JBOGIN010001219.1:0-3139 GCA_050742275.1 Vicinamibacteraceae bacterium | reverse complement strand
CGACGAGGCTGGTCGATGAACAGGCAGCGTTCCCTGGACAGCTCGAGCTTGAACCTCCGAGCCGGTGATCTCGTCGAGGTGCGCAGCCGCGAGGAGATTCTAGCCACGCTCGACGAGCAGGGGCGTCTTGACGCGCTGCCGTTCATGCCCGAGATGCTGCAATTCGCCGGGCAGCGGTTTCGCGTGTTCAAGCGGGCCGACAAGACGTGTGACACGATCGAGCGAAGCGGCGCCCGGCGGATGTACGACACGGTTCATCTCGACGGCCTACGCTGCGACGGACAGGCGCACGGCGGATGTCAGATGCGCTGCCTGCTGTTTTGGAAAGAGGCGTGGCTGAAACGCCTGGAGCCACGTGGCGTCGAGACGCCTCCTTTGCAGAGAGAGTCCGCAGGGTGTTCCGAGGCGGCGCTGTATCGCGCGGCGCGGGTCGCCGGCGGCCCTCGCGGCTCCGCGGAGGAGCGCTTTGCCTGCCAGGCCACGGAGCTCCTGCGAGCGACACGGGTCTTGAGGTGGTGGGACGTTCGTCAGTATATCCGAGACGTTCGGTCGAGGAACGTGCGGCTTCGAGACGTCCTGCGCGGCATTGCGCTCGCGGTCTTCAACACGATCCAGCGGCATCGCGGCGGCCGGCGGTACCCCGATATTCGAGGCGCCCTGACGAAGACGCCAGCCGCGGCGTTCGGGCTTTGCCCAGGTGACGAGGTGCGGGTGAAGCCCAAGGAGGGCATCCTCGAGACGCTCGACATGCATCGTCGGAATCGCGGGTTGTATTTCGATCCGGAGATGGTCCGCTACTGTGGACGGACGTTCAAGGTGCTCGCGCGGCCAAAATGCATCATCGACGAGCAGACGGGCAGGATGATGACGCTTCCCACCGAGTGCGTTATCCTCGATGGGGCAACGTGCGTTGGAGATCTCAGCATCAATCCGAATCGGCTCTTCTGTCCGCGTAGCATCTACCCGTTCTGGCGCGAGATCTGGCTGGAACGCGTGGGCGATGCTGGCGCAACTTCCAGGCCAGGCGAAACTGAGGCAGCCGGCGAGTCAGGGCCAACGCTATGAAGCATCCTCGGGTGAGTGTGGTCACGCCGGCCTACAACGGCGCGCCGTATTTGCACGAGTGCATCGAGAGCGTGCTCGCCCAGGACTATCCCAACTGGGACTACACGGTCATCGACAACGCGAGCACCGATCGGACGCGGGAGATCGCCGATGAGTACGCGGCGCGCGACCCGCGCATCCGCGTCGTGAGTAACGCGACGTTCGTGCCGATCATTGCCAACCACAACATCGCCGCCCGGCAGATTTCTCTGGAGGCCAAGTACTGCAAGCTCGTCCTGGCGGATGACTGGCTGTTTCCGGAGTGCATCTCGCGTATGGTGACGGTAGCGGAAGCGCACCCTTCGGTGGCCATTGTCGGCGCCTACGGGCTTCGCGGCGCCGAGGTCTGGTGGTACGGCTTGCCCTATCCGAGCACTGTCATTTCCGGCCGGGAGGTGTGCCGGCTGAAGCTTCTCGACGGGATCTATCCCTTCGGCACCTCCACGTCGGTGTTGTATCGAGCGGACGTCGTGCGGAGCCGCCGCACGTTCTTCAACGAAGCCAATTTGCACGCGGACAAGGAAGTCTGCCTGGACGTGCTGCGGGATCACGACTTCGGCTTCGTGCACCAGGTTCTGAGCTTCACCCGTACCGACAACGACTCGCTGACGTCTTCCTATCGGCGCTTCGCACCGTACTGGCCATCGAGGCTCGACGATCTCGTGCGCTATGGTCCGGCTTATCTGACAGAGGGGGAGCTGAAGCGATGCCTCGAGACGCACCTCACGCGTTACTACGCGTTCCTGGCGCGCCTGGCGCTCGAGGTGCGCGATAAGGAGGTGTTCGCGTTCCACCGAGACAAGCTGCGGGAGCTCGGTTACCCGCTGAGCCGTGCCAGGCTGGCTGGCGCGGTTGCGTCACGACTGTCGGACCTGGTCCTCAACCCGAAGCAATCGCTCAGCGGCGCGTGGCGGCGCGCGACGCGTCGACCGAAGCCAGACCGTCCCGCGCCGGTGCATGCCGAGCGCCTTGCGAAGGAGCTCCGTCACGCCGGCGCGCGGATGGGGCGACTTGCGCCCCTGGATCCGCGAGGCTCTGCCGTCCCACCCGCGGAACGGAAGATTTGAGTTCGTGGCTGCCTCGGCAAGCGCGATGACGACCGTCGATGATGCGAAGCGGGCTCGAAGCGGCCCGGTGAGGATTGCGCTCGTCGACCCTCTCGGCGACTTTGGGATCGGTGCGTATACCTACGAGCTGGCTGAGGGGCTCGCCGGCAACGGTGTGTCCGTCGACGTCTATTGCAGCTGCGCGAAGACAACACCGGCCGAGGAAAACACTGGCTGACACCGCGGCTGGATCCAGCGGTGTAATGACGACAGCCCGCAGGGAAGGGTGTAGTGCGGAAACGCCGGGTGCACCGCACCTTCCGAGGACACACCGACGATGGTGGCGGCCGCGTGGAGTCTTCGGAGAAGCCCTTGAATGAAATCAAAGACTGCGCGCAGGCTCAGCGCGGACGTGAAGTCCCAGTGCCGCGGCAGCGTCAGATCCTCGAACGGGCCGTGGACACCGGTGCGGCAAAATGGATCGGGTCGGATCAGCATCACCAGCGCCTCAGATGCACTTCCCTTCGCCATTCCCGGTCAACCCAGATCTCCTTCTGCGATCTTGTCATCCCTCATTCTCAATTCTAGTGTCAGAATATTACCAAGCTGCTGATAATAGCGGAACTTATCCGTCTTCGCCTTTTCGATAAATTCGTTGAATCGCGCTCTCTCGTAAATGTTTCGGGTCACCATGCTCTCATAGGTCAGGGCATTCGCCAGCCGTCCATCGGACAGAATGGCCAGGTACCAAGGAAGCGGCGAGTAAGCCAAAGTTCTATCCACAAGGATTGTTCTACCAAGAGTTTTCTGAGACACTTTTCGGACACCTCGCCTCGCCAGGTCCGAGATCAACGGAAAGAACTTTGGCAGATTGTTAAGCTTCACCGTCTGGCATGGTGCTCCATTCAACATTCGTTCCTCAGCCAACGCTGGATACAAGTCTTCAATAACTGCTCTAACCACACGGCCGTGTCTCTTATACTGAGGTG
>JBOGIN010001218.1:0-2824 GCA_050742275.1 Vicinamibacteraceae bacterium | reverse complement strand
GCCTTCAGGCCGCGCGCCGAGGGGTCTGAAGGCCCCTCGCTGCACCTCGTATATCCACGCCGCCTCATGCGTCCGGGTCCCAGATCGTGGCGGCGATGAAGCGCTCCTCGTCCTTGTTCGTGTTGTAGTAATACACGGTCACGATCTTGCCGTCAGGCCGCTCGATGGATCGCGGGTAGCCGAGATCGTCGTTGCCACCATCGTCTCGAAGCACGATCTCCGGGCTCCACGTGCGGCCGCCATCCTTGCTCAGACGCGCGCGAATGCCAAAGGGCTCCGCACGGTAGCCGTAGGTCAGCGCCAGCCGTCCGTCCCGGAGCTCGATCAGGCTCGCCGGATTGCCGCGGCCCGGTCGGATGGAGCGATCTTCGGAGACCCATGTCCGGCCGTTGTCCGTCGACCGAAAGAGCTCCAGGAAGCCGCGATGCCGGACCGCGGTGAACAGCGTGCGCGCATCCACGCGCACCGTCGCCGGCATGATTGCGTAATCCTCTTCGGGCGGCTCCGGGCCGATGTAAGAGACCAGACGCCACGTCTTCCCGCCGTCCGCCGTGCTGATCACGCCCGGACGCCCTTCGCGCCCATTCGATTTGGCGAGCGTAATGAACAGCGAGAGCTCGTGCTTCCCACTCACGAGATAGTCGGTGCGTGCGGCCGTCCCGGTGTGGCCGAAGTCGGGCAGCCGGTATGGACCGCTCCAGCGCTTTCCTCGGTCGGTGGAGTAGTAGAAGCGCGAGACGCCGGGGTTTCGCGTCATGCGTGCCGTGAACGCCATGTCGGGATGCTCGAAGTCGAGCCCGCCGGGGCAATCGCTGAGCGGTCTGCCGTTGCCAGCGGGGTAGCTATCTTGATAGCCGACGCCTGACGGAAGCTCGAGGTCCGGTGGTTGCTCGATGGTCCAGCTCTCGCCGCCGTCTCGGCTGCGCGCGAGCAACTGCTGCGGAGTGACCGTCCGCTTGATCGCGTGACCGCGCTGCCGCCGCTCGAACTCTCCGGCGTCGAAGCCGACGAGCATCTCCCTTCCGCCATCCCAGCTCCAGGCGCCGTGGTTCGCGGGCCAGCCGGCGAACCGTCCCTCGCGTTGGTACACGACGAGATGC
Organism: Vicinamibacteraceae bacterium; assembly: GCA_050742275.1. GTDB lineage: Bacteria > Acidobacteriota > Vicinamibacteria > Vicinamibacterales > Vicinamibacteraceae > WHTT01. The sequence goes on along the minus strand of JBOGIN010001218.1, from coordinate 1,724 downwards.
TTCGGTGGACCGGGGGCGCGCGCGGGCGCAGGCTCGTTTCCTCCCGCCAACTGGCCCGTCGGACCGGCGCCGAAGAGCGAGACGCCAACGAGCGCCACGAGTGTCTGTATCAACTTCATCTCTGCCACCATCCTGAAGAGCCGGCGCCAAGACGCGCTCGCACGTCAATCACCCGATCCTTCATCGACGCGCGAGATCGCCATTGCTGAAGCGCCAGTTCCCCGTAATCTCTCCCGACGGAGCCCACGCCATGGCTGGCCCATGACACACGGTGCCGCGCCATTCGGAGCGGTGCTTGCGCTGACCCGACGGCCAATACTGCGTCCAGACAGCGCGGCCGTCCGCCTTGCGCTCCCACTCCCAGACGAGCGTGCCGTCGGCCGCCCAATAGCGCTCGAGCCCAACCTTCTCACCGCTGTCGTATGTCACTTGGTAACGTCGCGCACCGGTGGCATGGAGCCAGGTCTCCGTGCCGTCCAAGAGGTAACGCCCGTCCGTGGCGCGGCGCCCGGTCCAGGTCGCTCGGGTCGCTCCGTTCGGATGACGCTCCTCACCTCGAATCGTCCGCCTGGTGAGCGTGCCGCCAGCGGTATCCTCGTCCGCCAGATCCGAGAGGATCCACGCCTCGTTCATCTCGAGCTCCTGTGAGGGATGGGTCATGCTCGTGACGAGGTGAATCAAGCCGTTCGGCGCTTGCGTCGCGACGGCGTATCCCAGCGTGGCGCTCGCGTGCTCGAACCGCGCCCAGTCATCCGGGTCTCGATCCTTGAAGACTGCCGCCTCGTGCGGCAGCGCGTGCTCCAGCGTCTTGATGTGCCAGCTCTTGCCCTCGTCTTCCGACAGCGCCACGAACGCGCCCTTCTCGGTCACGCCGGCCGGCTGCTGGCCGGTCCGATCCTGCCAGTCGGACGCGAAGAACAAGCGGCCGCTCTTCAGCCGCAACAGAGTGGGACGCTGATGGCTCGCCAGCGCCGGGAACGGCGACTTGCTCTCCGTCCACGTCTTGCCGCCGTCGGTGGATCTAAACTGCGGCATGAAGCCGTCGATGTCGGTTTCCTTGCCCCCGAGGGCGAACACGCTGCCGTCATCGAGGACGACGTACACCGTATGCCGCCCGCGTGTGCCGTGTCCCGCTCCGACGTCGTGCCACGTGCGTCGCTGGTCGCGGCTCGCCAGAAGGAGCGACTGTCCTCCCACGCCATCGATCGGCACGTGCATCGTGCCGTCAGCGGTGCGAAACGCCGTGCTGATGGGTTGTGGCGAGTAGCCGCCGAGCGGCGGGTCGAACAAGGGCAGCCTGACCGCACTCCACGTGGCGCCGGAGTCGGTGGAGGACGTCGATCGAAACGGCACGCCGGTGAGGCCGACGCCGCCGCCGAGGAAGCGCACCGTGGCCTCGTCAGTCCAGAGCAGCGCCGAGGCGTCCTGCACGTCGGCGAAGTCCATGAAGACGCCCGGCACGTCCCACTGCTCGCTGCCGAAGCGGCGGCGAGTCACGATGAACGCGTTGCCCGGCCGGTACTCGGCCTGTTGCGTGGCGGCGGTGAAGGCCACGACGAGAAGATCGCCGTTGGGGGCGACCGTGGCGCCCGCCGAATGGTTGTGCCCGCCGATCCCGGGGTCGAGGCCGGCCGCTCTGACAGCGTCGGGCATCATGTTCTCTGGCGGCACGGGCAGCAGGGGCCGCCGGCGGAACCAGGGCTTGTCGGCGGGCGGTCCAGCAG
>JBOGIN010001217.1:0-2184 GCA_050742275.1 Vicinamibacteraceae bacterium | reverse complement strand
CCTGTGGCGTGAGCGCAGGCGCATCCTGTTCGATCAACGCCCGCAGCGACACGTCGTACGGTGGCCGCACGATACTGCGGTCCGTGACGATGCCGCTGATGTAGGCGGCGGGTGTGATGTCGAAGGCAGGATTCCAGACCGTCGCACCCTCGGGGGCGAGCCGCTGGGACCCCACGTGCGTCACCTCGCGCTCGTCCCGCTCCTCGATGGGAATGGCGCCGCCGTTGGGAGAGGCAAGATCGATCGTCGAGAGAGGCGCCGCGACATAGAACGGCACGCCGTGCTCGCGCGCGAGCACGGCAAGCGAATACGTCCCGATCTTGTTGGCGACGTCGCCGTTTGCCGCAATGCGATCGGCGCCCACGACGACGAGATCCACACCGCCCTGCCGCATGAGCGCGCCCGCCATGTTGTCGGCAATGACCGTCGTCGGGATGCCGTCCTTGACCAGCTCCCAGGCCGTCAGACGCGCGCCCTGCAGGAACGGCCGCGTCTCATCGGCGAACACCTGCACGCGGCGGCCGAGGTCGACGGCCCCGCGGATGACACCCAGCGCCGTGCCATACCCCGCGGTCGCGAGCGCGCCCGCGTTGCAATGCGTGAGCACACGCGCTTGTTCCGGCACGATCGCGGCGCCGTTGCGGCCGATGGCGCGACAGCTCTCGACGTCTTCGTCGTGGATCCGCTTGGCCTCGACGTCGAGCCGTATCTTCAGCTCCTCGACCGATGCGCCTGCCTGGACCGCGTCCGTGAAGACGCGCTTCATGCGGTCGATCGCCCAGAACAAGTTCACGGCGGTCGGACGCGTCGACGCGAGCAAATCACAGATCTTCACGAACTCTGCCGTGAGCTGCTTCGTCCCGCGAGCGGTGCTGCGCTTGACGCCGAGCGCCACCCCCATGGCTGCCGCGACGCCAATGGCAGGCGCGCCGCGAATCACCATCGCTCTGATGGCGCGCGCCACCTCTTGCGCCGTCCGACAGCGCACGTACACCTCCTTGGCGGGCAGCTTCCGCTGATCCACCATGACCACCACATCGTCGTCCCACGCCACGGTCGGCAACATAACGGGCATCATACCCGACGCTGGGGCGTCGGGCGAAAACTACCTCTGAATCGGAATCTCGCGATCGAAGGCGATGGCGCCGTTCTCTATCCGGTAGCGCTTCAAGGTGCCGTCGATGATCGTCGGCTCGTCGGCCTTATCGTAGAAGTGATAGTACCGCGTTCGCGATGCGCAAGGTGCGCGGAGGAGCGAACAGCCGGTGAGTCGCAATCCTATGCCCGTTTCTACACTGTCCAATATCGTGGGAAAGACATCATAGAGGTCCGCCGGCCGCTCATCGATCGCCAACGGCGCTTCCGCGGCGACTCCCGCCGGCTTGATTAACATCAGCGGGCGCGCCCGTCCCCAGCTCCATTCCAAGCCGTACGAGCCGCCACTCGCCTCCGCGAGCTCACCGTTTCGCACGACATGCCGTGCACCGTGATCAGCGTGAATGAGGATCAGCGCATCACGCAACCGGCGCCGCTGCTCGAGCGCACCCACGACCTCCAGCAGCGTTCTCAACGTGCACTCGGACTGGGCCAGAACGGTGGTGTCTCTTCCGGGCTGGACCGTGCAGTCCGCTTTGAGGACCAGTGGAACGTGCGGCAGGATGAGATGGGCGAACACGTATCGCGGCGCGTCTGGGGGAGGCCGCCGCGATCCCTCCACCGCGATGAGCTTCCTGAAGCCGTGCAACGAGCGCACAGGCGCCTCGTCTGGAAGCAACGTCCCCGTCTCGAGTTGCTCCCACGTCTGCTCCGGCACCAACGGCCTGCCCAGCGCTCGGGGAAAGGTCGCGTACAACCAGAGGGATAGAAACAGCCGGTCCACCCCGCTGTCCTGCGAGAGGTCGGTAATGTCGCTATGGAAGTACGTTTCGTCGAACGGAGAAGGTGCTCCGCGCGGGTAGACCCTTTGCAAGTACCCGACGCTCCAGTAACCTAGCTCTTTGAGCCGGGTCAGCAGCGACCGTCGACCGGTGAATGCCTCGGACATGTACTCGATTGGCTCTCCGCTGTAGTCGTAAGGAGCTCCTGCAAACAACGCGGACAAGGCCAGCTCTGTGCGGCCGAAGGGCGTGGTTGCCCGAGGATAGAAGCGAAAGCCCGCCAGTTGCTTCCGCCGCGCCTCGGTCA
>JBOGIN010001216.1:0-5725 GCA_050742275.1 Vicinamibacteraceae bacterium | reverse complement strand
ATTGTGGTTAGTCCCGCCAATCCGGTAGTCTCGCGAGCGCGGCGAGCGCTCGAATGTCGTCCGGAAGCGGCGCCGTGATCTGCAGCCGCTCGCCGGTCATGGGATGCGTGAACCCGAGGCGCCACGCGTGGAGCGCCTGACGAGGAAACGCGGCTGCCGCCGCAGCCAGCGCCTCGTCCCTCAGCCCCTGCCAGCGTGGCTCGCCGTACACGCGGTCGCCGACGATCGGCACGCCAAGCGAGCGGAGGTGGAGGCGGATCTGGTGCATGCGGCCGGTGACGAGGCGGCAACGCAGGAGCGATAATCCGTCGCGTGGTGTGCCGCTCGCCGCCACGCAGTCGTACTCCGTGACGCTCTCGCGGCCGCCGCTCTCGGCAATCCGCATGCGGTACCAGTTCTCCGCGTCCCGCTCGACATTGAGCTGGACGCGCCCAGCCTCGCGCTCGGGGCGTCCGTAGACGAGCGCCAGGTACTCTTTCGTCAACGTGCGGCGCTGCTGCGCCCGTGCGAGTCGCGCCAGCACCTCGGGATCCTTGGCGACGAGCAGAATGCCGGAGGTATCCTTGTCGAGCCGGTGAACCAGGCCGGGCCGGCCGCCCCGCGGTCCCCACTGCTTGGCGTGCCAGAGCAGCGCATTGAACAGCGTGCCGGTCCAGTGTCCCTTGGTGGGATGGACCACCGTCCCTGGCGCCTTGTTGACCGCGAGCAGGTGCTCGTCCTCGAAGAGGATGTCGATGGGCCGGGCCTCCGGGACGTGCTCCGGCCGCTCCGGCGCTGCGGGCACGAGCACGGCAATCTCCTCACCCAGGGAGACGCGCCGGCCGCCGCGCGTGATGGGCACGCCATCGACGAAGATCCGATCGGCGCCAATCCAGCGCTGCACGTCCGCCCGCGCGATGTCATGGCGATCGGCCAGGCGGCGCAGGATGACGCGATCCAACCGCACGCCGACGTCGCCACGATCGGCACGGAACGTCCGTCGCTCGAGACCATGCGTCACGCTTCGGGCTGGCAGGAGTTCTGACATCTCGAGGATCGTAGTACAGTCTTACTGGGCCCAATCCATGGGGCGTTTCCCCATCGCCCGGACGAGATGGGGCCGGAGGCCATTATGAGGGGAACGGTTGTCACGGCATCCATTCAGGTCGAGCGCACGAAGAGCCCGCGTCAGAAGCCGCGGGACGCCGAGCTTGGCTTCGGCCGACATTTCGCCGACCACATGTTCGTCGCCGATTACGCGCCCGGTGAGGGGTGGACGTCGGCGCGCGTGGTGCCGTACGCCTCATTTTCGCTCGAGCCGGCCGCCATGGTGTTCCACTACGGCCAGGCGATGTTCGAGGGGTTGAAGGCGTATCGGCAACGCGATGGTCAGGTGGCACTCTTCCGCGTGGACCGGCACTGCCAGCGCATGGCGGAGGGCGCACCTCGGGTGTCGATACCACCGCCGGATCCGGATTTCCTCCAGTCGGGCATCATGACGCTGATAGCCACCGACCGCGATTGGGTGCCCGCCCCACGCGGCACGGCCCTCTACGTGCGTCCGACGCTGATCGCCACACAACCGCTGCTCGGGGTCAGACCCTCGGAAACGTACCTTCTCTTCGTCATCACCTCTCCGGTCGGCACGTACTATGCCGGTGGCCTCAAACCGGTGCGCATCTGGGTGGAGCGGCAGCGCGTGCGCGCGGCACGCGGCGGGATGGGCGCGGTGAAGGCTGCCGGCAACTACGCGGGAAGCCTTCTGGTGGCCGAGCAGGCGCGCGAGAAGGGGTGCGATCAAGTGCTCTGGCTGGACGCCGCGGAGCGGCGCTTCGTCGAGGAAGTTGGAACGATGAACCTCTTCCTCGTGATTGGCGACGAGATCCTCACGCCGCCGCTCGAGGGGAGCATCCTTGCCGGGGTCACACGAGACTCCGTGATCACCCTGGCACGCGACTGGGGTCTTACCGTTGCCGAGCGGCGCGTCGGGCTCGACGAGATCGAAGCCGCGCACCGCGACGGCCGCCTCAAAGAGGTCTTCGGGACCGGCACTGCCGCTGTGATTCAGTCCGTGGGCACGCTGGTGCACGACAACGGCGAGCTCGTGATTGGCGGCGGCGGGACGGGTCCGCTCGCCCAGCGTTTCTACGACGCCATCACGCGCGTGCAGTACGGCGAGGATCCGGATCCGCATGGCTGGCGCACGATCGTCTAGGGGCAAGGGCCAAGGGGCAAGAAGGGGTGCCTGGGCGCCGGTGCAGCCTCTGAGCGATGGCGCCCAGCCGTGCGCCGCTGGCCCGATCCGCCGTCGCAGCACCTTGCACCTTGCACCTGCACCCTGAGATGGTGACCCTCGGCATCGAGCGCCTGCTCACCTCCGACCGCCTGAAGGGGCTCAGGGTCGGTCTGATCGCCAATCCCTCCTCGGTTGACGCGTCCCTGGTCCACGTGGCGGAGCGTCTCCACACGGCGCCGCACGTCACGCTGGCAGCGCTGTTCGGGCCGCAGCACGGCTTTCACTCCGCCGTGCAGGACAACATGATCGAGACGCCGCACGCGACCCACCCGCGATACGGCATCCCGCTCTATTCCCTCTATAGCGACACCCGTGAGCCTGCACCGGCAATGCTCGAAGGCCTCGATGCGCTGGTCATCGACCTGCAGGACGTCGGCACGCGCGTGTATACCTACGCCTACACCATGGCGCACTGCCTGAAGGCCGCTGCGCGGTCCGATGTTCCCGTCATCGTCTGCGACCGCCCCAACCCCATCGGCGGCGAGGCGGTCGAAGGCCCCGTCATCGAGCCAGGCTTCGAATCGTTCGTGGGGCTCTTCCCCATCGCGCTGCGACACGGGCTGACGATTGGCGAGCTCGCGACTCTCTTCAACGACGCATTCCGTCTCGGCGCGCGTCTCGAAGTGTGCGAGCTCCGGGGCTGGCGCCGCGCGATGTGCTTCGACGACACTGAGCTCCCGTGGGTCATGCCCTCACCGAATATGCCGACGCTGGACACGGCGCTCGTGTATCCCGGCGCCGTGCTGTTCGAGGGGACGATGGTCTCCGAAGGACGCGGCACGACCCGCCCGTTCGAGCTCATAGGCGCACCCTGGATCGATGCGGAGCCGTTCGTGGCGTCGCTCGACGCGCTCGCGCTGCCTGGCGTGAAGCTTCGTCTCGCGTGGTTCGAGCCGACCTTCCAGAAGCACGCGGGTCTCCTGTGCGGCGGTTGTCAGATCCACGTCACCGATCGCCGCGCGTTCCAGCCCGTCAGAAGCGCCGTCGCCCTCCTGGGCGCCTGCCGTCGCGCCAATCCTGATGGCTTCGCGTGGCGACAGCCGCCGTACGAGTACGAGCGGCAGAAGATGCCCATCGACATCCTCGCCGGCTCCGACGCGCTCCGCCGCCAGATCGACGACGACGCCAGCCTCGACGCGATTGTCGGCCACTGGCAGCCGGGTCTCGCGTCGTTCATGGAGCTCAGGCAGGAATATCTCAGATATCAATAGGGGTCACGCCCTCGTCTTGGCAATTCCAGGCGCTCGCCGTTCCTGGGCCATCTCCGGCAAGAGATGGTGTGCGGTGAGCTCGGCCTTGAGCGTTTCGTACGCCTGCGTCGGATCATCCACCAACGTGAGCAACTTGACATCGTCGGCCGCAATCGCGCCGTGCCGCACCATGGCCTGGAAGTCGACCACGGTGTTCCAGTAATCGCTGCCGTAGAGCATCACCAGGACGCGCTTGCGCAGCTTGCGCGTCTGCATCAAGGCGAGCATCTCGAACAGCTCGTCGAAGGTTCCGAACCCGCCTGGAAAGACCACGAGCGCCTTGGCGAGGTAGGCGAACCAGAACTTCCGCATGAAGAAGTAGTGGAACTCGAAGAGCAGGCCCTTGGTGATGTACCGATTCGAGCCTTGCTCGAACGGCAGCCGAATGTTGAGACCGATGGTCTTGCCGCCTGCTTCGTGCGCGCCGCGGTTGGCCCCCTCCATGATGCCCGGGCCGCCGCCCGAGCAGACGACGAAGCGATGGTTTGGAAAGTCGAGCGAGGTGCTCCACTCCGTGAGGAGGCGCGCCAGCTCACGCGCGTCCTCGTAGTAGCGCGACCATTCCACCGCCTGCTCCGCGCGCGTGAGCGCACTGTCCGCGGTCTCGCTGCGCGGCCCCCGGGCATGCAGCCGCGCCTTTAGCCGATCTCGCGCGCGCTCGGCAAACCTTCGGCTCCGCATCCGCGCGGAGCCGAAGAAGACAACCGTGTCCTGTATCTTTTCTTCCCGGAAGCGGCGGAGCGGCTCGAAGTACTCCGAGAGGATGCGAATCGTCCGGGCTTCATCGCTTTCGAGGAACTCCGGGTTCAGATATGCAAGAGGCTGACGAGTCATATGGGCTCACTGTAACACTCGAGATCGACATCGATCCGCAGGCTGGCACGGAAGCAGCATAGAGCGAACGGTAGGGCGGGGCTCTGCTTTCGCGCTTCGCGCTTCGGGGGACCGCTCGGGCGTTGAAGGCGGCCAGCCCCGCCGATGACGGCGGGTCCTGGAACACCCACAAGGGCCGCGCTCCCGAACGCGCTAAACATGCGTTCCCACCTCCACGTAGGAGATAGGCGTGAGAAGAGCACACAAGTTACTGATTACGTACGTCGTCATTTCATTTCTCGTAACCTTCGTGACGCGGGCCCTCGCGCAATCCGACAGTGCAGGCTGGACAATTCCGGAAGGCGCATCGAAGGCAGCCAATCCGCTGTCGGTAACGCCAGAGCTCGTCGATCGGGGCAAAGAGCTGTTTGCCGACAACTGTGAGCGATGCCATGGTCCCAAGGGACGAGGTGACGGCAGCGACGCAGACCCAGATGACCCACCCGCTGACCTGACGGATCAGCGGCGCGCCGCGCGCAACCGCGACGGCGTTGTCTTCCACAAGATCTGGAACGGTCGCACCGATCCAGAGATGCCCGCGTTCAAGGATGAAGGCCTGAGCGAGGAAGACGTGTGGACGATCGTGGCGTATGTGCAGACGCTGAGGCGAAAGTAACCGTCAGCCCGTCCGTCCGTTGAGCAGCGCGGCGGCAATGCGCTGATACCCATCCACCGCCTGATGCAGCTCGGGAATGGAGACATGCTCCTCGTCCGTGTGCGCGACGAGGACGGAGCCGGGCCCGTAGAGCAGCGGCTGCCCCCATCTCGTCAGACAGGGAATGTCGGTGCTGTACGGAAATACCTCGACCTCGAAGCCAGGCACCGTCACCATGCGCACCACCGGAAGCTCGAGCACGTCGTGGACGACCGCGTCGCTCCCCGCCAGCGCCCGCACCTGCTGGCGCACTTCGTCGTTCGGCCCCACCGTGCGAAAGACGATCTCGGCTTCCGCAGATGCCGGTACCACATTCGGTGCAACACCTCCCGAGATCAGGCCGACGATGTAGTGCGTCCGGCCGAGCGTGGGGTCCTCCGGCCAAGAAGCCGTGCGCAGGCGGACCAGCACGTCGATGAGCTTCTCCACCGCCGACTCGCCGAGCTCAGGGTGCGACGAGTGCGCCGCCCGCCCGCGCGCCTCGAGGCGCACCCGCAACGCGCCCCGTGTCGCTGCCGCCAGTCGGTTGTCGGTCGGCTCGCCGTTGACCAGGAACGCGCAGCCATCCGCGAGGGCGTTGGCAGCAATGGCGCCATCGCTGCCCCGTTCCTCACCCACCAGGAACAGCAGACCGACACGCCGCTCCCCCGCCGAGCGCAGGCGCTCGGCGGC
>JBOGIN010001215.1:0-3464 GCA_050742275.1 Vicinamibacteraceae bacterium | reverse complement strand
GTCGCGACGGTCGGGCGCGCTGCCCCGCGGTGACGTGACGCCCCTGACCCCCGACCCCGCTCGCCGACCAGCGCGGCCAGTGGCTGGCGTCGCGACGGGCGCGCTGCAGGCGACGCAGGGTGTGGCGGGCGGCGGTGCCGTGAGGCGGCCGGGGTTGGATCCTGGGTGGATCCTCACTCAGCCAACAGGAAGATACTCCCCTAGCTCTCTTCTCACTTCAGCGCGGTTTTTATTGGTTATTTTGGAGCCGGCGATCGGACTCGAACCGATGACCTGCTGATTACGAATCAGCTGCTCTACCAACTGAGCTACGCCGGCGGGTGTGGTGGGAAGCGTCCCCTGTTGGACGACCGCCATCAGGAGAACCTCACAAGTCTAGCACACGGCCGCGCATCTGTCCCTCGAAGGGGGCCGAGACCGTCAATGGGCCTGGGGCGGGACTTGCGGGGCGCGCCAGAAGTCCATCACCGACACGCGGTGCACGCACCCTATCGTGCAGTACGGCGCGCACGACTTGGGCGAGAGGAACTCGCGCCGGATGTCGGACATGGTATACGCCTCGAGCGGGATCCCTGGGGCGCCGCGCTGCTGTGAGCAGTAGTGCACCAGGCCGTCCTCGCAAATATAGAGATATCGCGCGCCTGCGCGGCAGCGCCAGTGATTGGGACGCCCCTCGACGAGGTTCCGCTCATGGCGCCGCAGCCCCGAATAGAGGTTCTTGAAATAGCCCTGCATGTCGCGTGCGTCGCGCGCAATGGCGTCGTAAACCTCCCGTTCCCTGCGGTCGAGCGGCTTGAGGTGGCCACTGCCATCGTGAATGATGCCCACGGACGTGGAAAACCCGAGCGCGCGCGCCCGTCGCGTGATCGCAGAGGCGTCTTCCGGGTGCGGAACGCCAGCGCCGAGCACCGAGTTGATGTGCACGTCGAACAGCGCGCCCTCGGCAAGCCACTCGAGCTTGCGGTCGAGCAGTTGCAAGCTCTTCTTCGAGACCTCGTCCGGCGCGACGTTGTCGATGCTGATCTGCAGGTAGTCCAGCCCCGCCCGATTGAGGGCCTCGATGCGCTTGGGCGAGAGCAAGTACCCATTCGTGAGCACCGCCGACGTCATCCCTCGCTCGCGCATGCCGCGAAGGAGCACGTCGAGGTCCGGATGGAGCAGCGGCTCTCCGCCCGTGCATGCCACCGCCGCCGTGCCGAACGACGCCAGCTTGTCGAGACGACGGAGGATGGCGTCGAGCGGCACCGGTGCCGAGACCTTGTCGAACTCGTTACAGTAGGTGCAGTCGAGATTGCAGCGCCGCGTCACGACCATCTGGGCGAGCAGCGGGTGATCGGTGTCCAGCAGCCCGTACGCAACCAGCCGCGCACCGCGAACGAAGCGGCTGGCCCTCCGCCACAGACGAACGACGGATCTGCTCGGGGCGCCGGACATCGGCCTTTCGAGAAGTGTAGCAGGTCGGCGCCGCTCGCGCGGCCTGAAGGCCGCGCGCTACGGGTGAGGAGCGGGAACAAGGGACGGCTAGTGCGTGCTGCGTGGCCTGCTGGGCGCGAAGCTGACGCGTCGCCACTCCTGCACGCGTCCCTCGTCGACTCGTCCTTCGACGATCTCGTAGCCCAATAACGCGAAGAGGCGGTCACGCCAGAAGATTGGCCGGGTGTTGCCGTACCAATCCACACACGACGCGCGGCACCCATCGTCGCGTGCGCCATCACGGCCGGCGACGAGCCTGCCCGCATCGCTGAAGTTCAAGGCGCGGTTCCGCACGTAGCGCACGAACGCCGAGTCGTGCCGAAGACGCGCCGCACCCGGCTGATCCGCCGAGCGGACCGGCAACCCGAACATCCCGCTCGCGTCGCCGTCCGGCGCGTAGAAGAATCCGTGGCTGCGCAGCTCACCCTGCAGCGCCGCCTGCTCCGTGAACCGGCCCCCGAGCCGGGGCCTCCCTTGGAGGCCGACGGCCGTGAAGTAGAGGTCGCGGCCGCCGCCGCCGACCACAATGGCGTCGCGTCCCATAGCCTCGATGCGATCCACCGCGTGTCCCAGAGGCAACGATACGGGCGCGTCATCTCCCGCAAATCGGTAGGCGTACAGCAATCCGTCGCTGTCGGGTGGAGCGCGACGGCTCCAGGTCGTCCCGGTCCCATATAGCACGTACTCCCCAACGAAGCGATTCTGAAACGCACCACCGTCCGGAGACGGAAGCGCCCGATAGCGCCCGGCGGCAGCCTCCGGTGCGTTGCCATCGAGGTCCGTGAGGGGAACGCGCAGCAGCACGACGCCACGCGCGGCACCCTCGGCGTGCCACATCGTGTCGCCAGGCGCGTCCGCACGCAGGAGCACGTTCAGATGATCATCTCCGCTCTGAAGGAAGGAGAACTGATCAATCGGCGCGCCTCTGGCGCGAAGCGCCGACGGCTCCGAGCCGTCGAGGGGCAAGCAATAGAGCAGCGAGCGCCGCGCGGCCGCCGTGTGCCACCACGGCGTCATCCACACGTACACCGAATCGGGTGACACATAGAAGACGCGTCCTGGTGGTCCCATGACGCCCGTTGCCTCGCACGTCATCTCCCGGTGGGCGAGATCGCAGACCGTGACCGTGTGCAGCGTCAGCAGCGGCGAGTCGTCGAACGGCGGGTAAACGCGCGACGGCTCGATGATGCGCTGGAAATCGCCGTCGGTGGCGCCGCTGCGCCATCGGCGCAACGCGGGGAGCCAGGCGGTCGGCGTGGGACCAGTCGCATCGATGTAGAGCGGCGCATAGAACACGAGCTTGCTGCCGAGCAGCCGGCTCGCATAGTTGCGCGACGAGTAGTAGTCGTTCGAGCGGAGGTGATACGTGGACCGATACGAGAGATTGCCCTTCGTATCGATGTCGAAGAGGCCGATCTCGGTGCCGCCGCGCTCGTAGCTGTACCCAATCACGACGATTGCATCCCCGGCGACCAGCATCTCGTCGTACCAGCTCCGGCGCGGGTCGATGTCAGGCGCGAACGCGTCGATGCTTGACACCGGCGTCAAGCCGTTGTCGGCGATGGCAACCGTGAAGATCCGGCCTCGCCGCAGGATCACCAGATGCTCGCCGTGGACCTTGACGATGTCTCCCTCGTCTACGCCGGCGTGCCGCGTGTTGGTGATGGAGACAGGTGCCGCTTGCCCGCTGGAAGATGCGGGAGACGCCTGCTGCGGCGAAGGTGAAGCAATTCCGCCGACGACCGCGTCCGCGACGCCGACCGGCTCGACCTTCCGTCGCTGCCGTCTCTGTCGCTTGCCGAGCTCTTCGAGGAACCGGAGGATCTCCTCCTCGGAGGCGAACGGTTTCATCGGCGTGCGTGCCGCCGCTGCGGTCGGCGGGGCGTGACGATCGAGCATCCTCGCAGACGGATACGAGATGCCGGCTGCGATAATCGTGAGGAAGAAGATCGAGAGGGTAGCTCGACGTGACACCATGGACGGCCTCCGTC
>JBOGIN010001214.1:0-2210 GCA_050742275.1 Vicinamibacteraceae bacterium | reverse complement strand
GCTCCGAGCTCGTCGCGATCCGGCAGGCCAGCGCCGGCGGTCCCATGAGCGTGAGCTTCTCGCGGCGGGTGCCGCGCTGGCGGGTCCCGAGGAAGGTGCGGCGCGCGCTGTCAAGCGTTGCCCCGCGTGCCTTCGTCAGCCGCGATCAATGAAGCGCCGTCAGGCGGGCCCCCACGCTCACCAGCGCCCGCTTTCCGCAACTCAGCGTCGGTTCTTTTTCGGCGCGACTGCCGCCGCATCGCCAGACGGCGCATTGGGTCCGTAGCTCGATGGGTCGCTGAGCAGGCGCGGCTCGCTGAACACCCGTCGGCGGTCGCCTTGCTCCTGCATCCACTGCTCCAGCGCGGCGCGCATCTCCTTGCGCCGGGCGGCATGTCGCGGATCGTCGGCGAGATTTCGCTGCTCGTGGGGATCGGCCCGCAGATCGTAGAGCTCCTCTTCGGGGCGGGCATGATATCGCTTCACGATGGCCGCTGCTTCCTTGTCCGTTTTCGCTGCCGCTTCCCAGGTCGACCAATAGGCGCGCTGGCCGAGATTTCCGGGAAGGTCGATGTGCGTGGTAAAGGCGAACTCGGGATGAAGGTTCCAAATGTACTTCCACTCCGCTGTCCGAATGCTGCGCATCGGATAGATGTTCCACCGACCGTCGCCGCTGTGCGTCGTAAAGATGCGGTCACGGTGCGTGCCGCCCGCACCACGCAGCACTGGAAGGAACGACCGCCCATCGATCCCTTCGGGCGCCTTGCCGCCGGCGGCTTCCAGCAACGTCGGCAGGAGATCCACCCAGCTCACCATGGCGTCCGTGCGCGCGCCCGGCTCGACCACGCCCGGCCAGGAGATCATCAGCGGAACACGAACACCCGCGTCGTAGCAGTTCCACTTGCCGAACGGCCACTGCGTTCCGTGATCGCTGCTGAAGAGAACGAGCGTGCGCTCACCCAGATATGCCTGGGCGACGTCGAGGATCCGCCCAAGCTGGTCGTCAGCGTTCGTGACAGCAGCCGCATAACGCGCGCGCCACTTGCGCGTCGCCGGTGTATCGACCGAACCGGCAGGAAGCGTGAGCGCATCGGGCTCGTAGCCTCGTGGATCTTCCGGCCAGGGGACGTGCGGCCAGTTGCTCCCGACGAAAAGACATAGCGGCTTCCCGTTGCCACGACCTCGCTTCTTCAGGAACTCGATCGCCGCCAGAATGGCTGCATGGTCGTGAAACGTATCGTGCGCGAAGTAATCGAAACCGTAATCAGCCGTGTACTTGTAGTGAGAGACCTTTCCAAAGGCGACAACCTCGTAGCCAAGGTCCTGGAAGTACGCGGGCCATTTCTTCAAGTCGGCCCGAGGCTTCGCGTGATTCCGCTCCGCGCCGTTGCGCGCAGGCATCAAGCCCGTGAGCAGCGCCGCACGGCTCGGAGCACAACTCGGCGACGCCACGAACGCGTGGGTGAAAGTCATCCCGGCTTCCGCCACGCGTTGCATGTTTGGCGTGCGAAAGTCTCTCGAGCCGTACGGTGTGAGGTCGAGCTGGCTCTGATCGTCGGTCAGGAAGATGAGGATGTCGGGACGCCGCTGGTCGGTCTGGGCCGAGCTGGCGGCAGGATGGCCCCAGAGGCTGACGGCCAGCAGGGCGACGATTTTCATGGAGAGCATGAAGGTCATGGCTTCGCCGTCCGCTGCATCCACGTGTTCAAGCGGGCGGCCCACGCCTGGACACGCCGGGGGTGCAGCGTCGCAAGGTTTCTCGACTCTCTTGGATCGGTGAAGAGATTGTAGAGCTCGACACGCGAGCCGTCGCGGTTCATGAGGAGCTTCCATTCCTTCTCACGAAGCGCCAGCTCCGGGCTCACATCGGATGGCTTGCCAGGTCGGAGATCCTGACGATATTCCCACATGATCGGTCGTTGACGTGCGTATTCCTTCCCCAGAAGGGCGGCGCTCGCGTCTTCGCCATCGAGGTCGACCTTCGGCGGCTCGACGCCGGCGATGGCCGTCAGCGAGAGAAAGAAATCGATGCCGGTGACAATGCTCGACGTGTCGACGCGTCCGGCGGGTACTCGCCCTGGCCAGCGGGTGATGAGCGGCTGGCGAATGCCGCCCTCGTAGAGGCTCCACTTGCGCCCGCGGTCGCCTGCCGTGCTGCCTGGCGGCTCGATGCCTTGCTTGTAGTACCGCGGCCAGGCGGTCGGGCCGTTGTCACCGGTGAGGACAATGAG
>JBOGIN010001213.1:0-4104 GCA_050742275.1 Vicinamibacteraceae bacterium | reverse complement strand
TCCGCGCGGTCTGAAGACCGCGCGCTACGGATTCTTTCAACGCTGATCGGCCGTGACATACTCGTGTGAGTGGACTGAACATGGCTGCCGGGCGTCTCTTCGTCGGCTGCTCGGGCTGGGAATACAAGCAGTGGCGCGGCGTGTTCTACCCCAACGACGTGGCGCGGCGGCGATGGCTTGCGTACTACGCGTCGCAGTTCGATACGGTCGAGATCAACAGCAGCTTTTATCGCCTGCCTTCCGTCTCCTCACTACGCTCCTGGCACGACGAGACCCCGGATTCGTTCCGCTTCGCGCTAAAGGCCAGTCGGTACCTGACGCATTTCAAGAGGCTGATGGCTCCCGAGGAGCCGTTGCAGCGCCTCTTCGAGCGGGCGCGCACGCTGGGTCCGAAGCTCGGCCCCGTGCTCTACCAGCTTCCACCCCGATGGTCCATGAACCTCGATCGCGTGACGACGCTTCTCGAAGCGCTGCCACCGGCGTTGCCTGTCGCGCGCGGGCGCTCGGTTGGCCTGCGCCACGCCATCGAGTTTCGCGACGAGAGCTGGTATGTGGACGAGGTACTGGAGCGGCTGGAGGCGCGCGGCGTCGCGCTCTGCTTACACGACATGTCCGGCTCGGAGAGCGGGAAGCGGCTGGTCGGGCCGTTCGTCTACCTGCGGTTTCATGGCGCCGACGCACGCTACACCGGCGGTTATGGATCTCGACGCTTGAGGGTGTGGGCCGATTGGCTTGCCGAAGCACGGCGCTCCGGTCGCGATGTGTATGTGTACTTCAACAACGACATCGGCGGCCACGCGCCACGGGATGCGCTTACGCTTCGCAGGCTGCTCCAGGAGTGAGGGACCAAAGGCAATGGAGACGGACTTATCAGGCGCTTTCGACGATCCGTCGCACGATGAGCTTACGGTGACTCAACAGAGTCTGTTTGAGTAAAGACCGCTTGGCCGCGTCCCCGCAATGGGTGCGCGATGACGGTTCCGGAATGGGTTGATACGGATCGACTGAATGAACTGGCCGCGGGGCCACTTGGGCACGAGTCTCGTGCCGATTCGCTGACCGTGCCCCAAACCTTGGACGACCAACATTGACATAGACGACCTATATACATAGACTCACTATACTAAGAGGCGCTATGGCGAAGGATCGCGACATCCGCCGGGGGGAGCTGCTCCCTGGCACGCTCGAAACGCTCATTCTCAAGACGCTCTCCATCGAGCCGATGCACGGCTACGCCATCGCGCAGCACATTCAGAAGGTCTCGAAGGATGTGCTCACCGTCGAGGAGGGCTCACTCTACCCCGCGTTGCAGCGCCTGCTGCTCAAGCGCTGGACGAAGGCGAAGTGGATGACGACCCCTTCGAATCGCCGCGTGCGTGTGTACGAGCTGACGAAGGCCGGGCAGCAGCAGGTCGGCATCGAGGAGAGCAGACTCTCCGAGATCTTCGCAGCAATTCGACGCGTGATGCAGGTGTCACACCGTACGTAGCGCAAAGAAAAGGACGTACCGTGCGGACATTCCTTTCACGAGCCTGGTTCTACCTTCGCCGCCGGCGCTTCGAGCGCGACCTCGATACGGAGCTGGCGTTTCACCTCGAAGAGAAAGCGCGCACTCTCGAGGCAAACGGGCTCGCCGCAGACAAAGCGCGAGCCATGGCAAGGCGAGCGCTTGGCGGCTCGTTACGTGCGCGAGAGCGATCCGGCGACGTGTGGGCCTGGCGGTTTCTGGACGAGCTGACACAGGACCTTCGCTTCGCGCTCCGGTCGGTTCGTCGAGCGCCCGTGCTCACGTTCTCGGTCGTCGGCACGCTAGGGCTTGGTATTGGCGCGACGACAGCGATCTTTGGCGGTGTCAACGCCGTCCTGCTGCGACCGCTACCGTTCCCCGACGCCGACCGGCTGGTCTTCGTCTGGGAAACTCCAGGTGAGGGTCGCATTAGCGTCACCGCGCCCGACTTTCTCGATTGGCGGCGCGAGCAGCGCGTCTTCGAACGGCTGGCGGCGTTCACCGGGACCACGGTCGCACTGACAGAGGCGGGCGAAACAGAGCGCCTACCAGCGCGCCGCGTCTCGGCGGATTATTTCCGCGTGCTCGGCGTCCGGCCGGCGCTGGGGCGAGACTTCACTGCGGCCGACGAGCCCTTTGGCGCACCGAAGACGCTTCTCCTGAGTGACGCGCTCTGGCGTGGTCGTTTCGGTGCAGATCCATCCGTCCTCAACCGCGAGCTGATCCTGAACGGCGAGCGCCACACCATCATCGGCGTCCTGCCGCCAGGCGTCGCGCTCCAAGAGGAAGCTGAACAGCTCTACGTGCCGCTGGCCATTACCCCGGCCGAGAACGCTCAGCCAGGCAATCGCTTCCTCAGGGTCATTGCGCGCCTCGAGGGCGATGTTTCATTCCAGCAGGCAGAATCGGCCATGGCAGCCATCATGGCGCGCCTTGCTCTCGTGCGCCCGCAGTCGAACCGCGACTGGTCGGCTCGGCTGACTGATCTGCACGAGACACTCGTCGGCGATTTCCGCCGGCCACTGCTCGTGCTCATGGCCGCCGTCGCGTTCGTGCTACTCATCGCCTGCGCGAACGTCGCCAACCTGCAGCTCGTGCGCGCCACGGGCCGCCAGCGCGAAGTCGCCATTCGGGCTGCCTTGGGAGCAGGCCGCCACCGCATCCTGAGGCAGTCGCTCGTCGAGAGCCTCGTGTTGGCGGCATTCGGCGGTGCCGCGGGCTTTCTCTTGGGTTCCTGGTCCGCACGAGTGATGCCCTGGTTGATGCCTGCTATGGAATCACGCTTCACTGCATCCGTTGTCGACTGGCGGCTGCTGGCATTCGCGGCTGTCGCAACCATGACGACAGGTCTGTTGTTCGGGTCGGCTCCCGCGTGGCCATTGTCCCGTGCTGACCTCCGCGATCGCTTGAGCGAAGGTGGGCGTGGTACCGCCGGTCCAGAACGGCATCGTGCCAGCGGGTCTCTCGTCGTGGTCGAGATCGCGCTCGCCTTGGCACTCCTCATCGGCGCGGGCCTGCTGATGCGTAGCTTTCTTTGGCTTCAGGCAACTGAGCCGGGAGTGCGCACGGAGCGCGTATTGACGTTCCGCGTTTCTCTGCCGGAGGCGCGCTACCCCGAGTCGGCGCAGGTAGGCGCGCTCTTCGCGACCGTGCTGGAGCGTATCCGGCCGCTCCCTGGCGTCATGAACGCCGGGGCCACGTCGGCACTGCCGTTGCGCGGTAGTGGCGTGAGTCTTGGTGCCCCCATTGAAGGACGGCCCAAACCGACGCCCGAGTTCCCCATGTTCTTCTACCGCGGCGTCACACCTGGCTACTTCCGGAGCCTCGGCATATCCATCGTCAAGGGCCGCGATATCTCCCCCCATGATCGCGTGGGTCGCCCCCGGGTGGCCATCATCAATCAGGCGGCGGCGCTGCGGTACTGGCCCGATGACGATCCCATCGGCGCCCGTCTCGATCCAGACGATGGCGGCGAGCCCGTCGAGGTTGTGGGTGTGGTCAGTGACACGAGGCACTTTGGGCTCAGGCAGGAGCCGAGGGCCGAGCTGTTCATCGCCATGCAGCAGCCGCCACCGCCGTTCTGGGGCTGGATGGAACGCTCCATGGACCTCGTGGTGCACACCACTGGTGAGGCGACGCAGGTCGCCGCGTCGGTCCGCGCAACCGTACGGGCCGTTGATCCCGCACTGCCGATCTATCAAATGATGACCATGGAGGAGGTCGTCAGCGAGTCGCTGGCCGAGCCGCGGAAGTACGTGCTGCTGGTATCGGCCTTTGGCGTCATCGCCCTCCTCCTGGCCGCCATCGGCATCTACGGCGTGATGGCGTTCATCGTCACGCGGCGCACGCACGAGATCGGCGTGCGTGTCGCGCTCGGCGCGTCCCGCCGTGACATCCTGACGTTCGTCCTTGGCCGCAGCGTGCGTCTGTCCGCGATAGGCCTGGCATTGGGTGTGGTCGCGGCGTTTGCTTTCAGCCGATCGATTGCGGCATTCCTCGTCGGCGTGACGGCAACCGACGTCGTGACCTACGGCACTGCGTCGCTGTTTCTGCTCGTCGTGGCCCTCCTCGCGACGTACATTCCCGCCCAGCGAGCG
>JBOGIN010001212.1:0-5454 GCA_050742275.1 Vicinamibacteraceae bacterium | reverse complement strand
GACCTGCGCTGGGCCGGCTAAAGCTCGCCCCCACGAATGCAGAAAACTCGAGCGGCCGCCCAACCACTCCGCTGGTGGTAGAGTGTGCTCCACGTTTCTTTCAATATTGGCCGGAGGATGGGCATGTCACTCAGCAGAATGACAGCCGTTGCGCTGGCGGCGCTCTGCGCGCTTGCCTCGACCGCAGTGGCGCAAGAGACAGGCGGGACGATCACCGGCAGGATTACGGACCCGCAGGGAGCGGCGCTGCCTGGCGTCAGCGTGACGCTCCGCAACGAGGCGACCAACGCGTCCCTGGACACGACAACCGGCAATGAAGGGAGCTACGTGATTCCCTTCGTTCCGATCGGACGGTACGTGCTTGGCGCGGAGCTCGAGGGGTTCACGGCGGCCAAGCGCGCGGACATCGAGGTTCGGGTGGGCGACAGTCTCCGCATCGACCTGACGCTGCAGCTCGGCGCCATCACCGAGGAGGTGACCGTCGCCTCGGGGACGCCGCTTCTCGAAACGGGCAGCGCATCGCGCGGACAGGTCATCAACCGTGAGCAGGTGCAGGATCTGCCACTGCTTGGACGCAATCCGTTCATGCTGGCGGCTCACGCTCCCGGTGTGCAGTACACGCCCACGCTCGCGAGCCGGTCGAATCGTCCGTTCGACAACGGCGGAATGGACAACTTCTCGATCAGCGGCGGCCGCGCCTTCACCAACGAGTTCCTGCTCGACGGGGTGCCGAACACCGGAACGGAGACGAACCAGCCGGGCAACCTGAGCTTCGTCCCCTCACCGGATGCGACAGCGGAGTTCAAGGTGCAGACCAACATCTACGATGCCCAATACGGCCGGACCGGCGGGGGCGTCGTCAACGTCGTGCTGAAGAGTGGCACGAACGACTTTCACGGCGCGATCTACGAGTACTACCGAGACGAACATCTCAATGCGAACACCTTCGATGCCAACCGGCTGGATCAGGAGAAGTCAGGGTTGTACTGGAACCAGCCCGGCGCGACGATCGACGGCCCGGTGAAGATCCCCGGCCTCTACGACGGCACCAACCGCACGTTCTTCATGTACTCCTGGGAGCAGATTCGGAGCGAGGTACCGTTTCCTCAAGTCTGGGACGTTCCCACGGACGCAGAGCGGCGCGGCGATTTCTCGCAGAGCATCACCGCCGATGGCCGGCCGGTGACGATCTACGATCCGCTCACGACACGTCTCGCCGACGGGCAGCACGCGAGAGACGCCTTCCCAGGCAATGTCCTTCCAACGGACCGGCTGAATCCCGTCGCGTTGGCGCTTCTCGAGCGTGTGCCGTTGCCGAACACCGGCGGCCAGGTGGACAACTTCCTCGCGCCGGAGACGTCGCGCGGCGACAAGTACGATCAGCACGCGCTCAAGATGGACCAGGTGCTGAGCGGCAGCCATCGATTCTTCGTCCGCGTCGTGCGCAACAAGCGAACGGAGATCAACGACTATGGCGGCTTTGCTCCAGAAGCGTCGCCGCTCTACACGCACGGGCGCAAGAATGTTGGCGTGGCCGCCGAGGCCACCTCGGTGCTCGGCCCCTCGTTGGTGTTGAGCTCGAAGGTTGGATTCATCCGCCACGACTTCTACATTCGGCGCTTCAGTGACGGCTACGATCCAGCCGCGCTCGGCTTCCCGCAGAACCTGACCGCCGAGCTCCCACGACTCACGTTCCCGCGCATCGAGATCGAGGACTACAGCGAGTTCGGCTATACCGGAAGCCAGTTCACGCGGAGCGACACCTGGTCCTGGTCCGAGACGCTCAGCAAGACGGCGGGCCGCCATGCGCTCAAGCTTGGCGGTGAGCTCCGCGTGATGCTGAACGATCAGCAGAACCCCACTTCGTCTTTCGGCACGTTCCAGTTCAGCCCAGATTTCACGCGGAGGGATCCCCTCCGTGAAGACGCAGCATCGGGCAGCGCGCTGGCGTCGTTTCTCTTGGGATATCCGTCGAGCGGCAGCGTGCCGATCAATCCGGACCTGTCGTATCGGAGCCACTACTATGGGTTGTTTCTGCAGGACGACTGGCGCGTGACGTCGAACCTGACGCTGAACCTTGGTGTCCGCTGGGACTACGAGTCGCCGCTCACCGAGGCCGGCAATCAACAGAACCGGGGGTTCGACCATGCGGCAGCGAACCCGTTCGAGGCGCCGGGAACGGCGCTGCAGGGCGGCTTGCTGTTTACCGATGAGAACAACAGGTTCCCCTATCGGCTCGATCGAAACAACGTGCAACCGAGGATCGGCGCGACCTATCAATGGACGGACCGGACGGTGCTGCGCGGTGGCTACGGCCTCAGCTACCTTCCCACGTTCGACACCGGCTTCAACAACGGCTACAGCGTGTCGACGCCGCTCGTGGCGTCGGTCGACGGGGGAATCACGCCGTCCGCGCGGCTCGACGACCCCTACCCGAACGGGCTCGACCGGCCGGTGGGCAACAGCGAGGGCTTGGCGACCTTGGTGGGACGAGGATTCAGCTACGGAAATCCGGACCGCGTGATCCCACGCGTGCACCAGTTCTCGTTCGGCGTGCAGCATGAGCTCCCCGGCCGCCTGGTGCTGGACGTCTCGTACGTCGGTAGCCGCACACGGGAGCTTCCGGTCGCCAAGGGGATCAACGAGGTCTCGGCGGCAGCGCTCGAGATGGGCGATGCGCTGCTGGATCCGGTTGCGAATCCCTTCGAGGGGCTCCTGCCAGGAACGGAGCTCGACGAGGCCACGGTCCCGCGCCAGCAACTGCTACGTCCGTTTCCTCAGTTCACCGGGATCACGGAGGAAAAGCGAAGTATCGGCGTCTCTGACTACGATGCGCTACAGCTCCGCCTCGAGAAGCGCTTGTCGCGCGGACTCCAGTTCCTCGTCAGCTATACGTTCTCGAAGTCGATGGAAGAGGTCGGGTATCTCAATGCCCAGGACGATTGGGGCGACCTCGCGCGCGTTGTGACGGAGAGAGACGCGCCGCATCGGCTGCAGGTGAGCGCCACCTATCAACTCCCGTTCTTCGCCGGCCAAGGAGGCATGAGGGAGGCCCTGCTCGGAGGATGGCAGGTCAACGCCATCGTCGTCGCTCAGTCGGGCCTCGCGGTGGATGCGCCTGACAATGCCGTCTGGACTGGCGTCGATCCACGGCTCGACAACCCAAGCCGCGATCGCTGGTTCAATACCTGCACGGAGAGTCTCGAGGGTGCGCGGGAGAACTGTGCAAGCGTCGACGAGCCCGTCGTGTGGCAGGTGCAGGCCCCGTTCACGCTGCGCGCGTTGAGCACGCGTCTCTCACAGATTCGGACGAGTCGGCCTGCGCTGGTCGACTTCTCGGTGTTCAAGACCTTCGCGCTCGGGCCTCGGCTCCGGCTGCAGGTGCGGGCCGAAGCCTTCAACCTGTTCAACACGCCGTGGTTCGACAGCCCCGAGACCGACTTGACCGAGCGCGACTTTGGGACGGTCACACCGACCCAGGAGAACGACCCCCGGAACGTGCAGCTCGGCGTACGGCTGACTTTCTAGCGGACTGCGGCCTCCGGCCGCACTCCCCGACGCTCACTTGAGAGCCCTCGAAACGTGACTCAAATGCGTCAAGTTTCGGGTTCTCAAGGGTTCTAGTGCTGTTTTAGCGCGCCGTCTGGCCCGGCTCGAGCTGCAGGACCTGGACGCCTTTGGGCTCGACCAGCTTCCGCAGCTCGGCGGGCGTTCCCGTGAGCACGGGAAACGTGCCGTAGTGCATCGGCACGACCTGCTTGACGCCGAGCAGCTCGCAGGCGAGCGCGGCCTGCCGCGGTCCCATCGTGAAGTGATCACCGATAGGCAGGAACGCGAGCTGCGGCTCGTAGAGTTGTGCGATGAGCCGCATGTCTCCAAAGACATCCGTGTCGCCCGCGAAGTACGCGACGAGGCCATCTTCGAAGCGCAGGACGAACCCCGCAGCCAAGCCGAGATAGACGATCTGGTTGTCCTCTACGAAGGCGCTGCCATGGATGGCTTGAACCATCGTGATGCGGATGCCCGCCACCTCTGTCGTGCCGCCGATGTTCATGCCGGTGAGGTTCTTGAGGCCCTTCTGCCCGAGCCACGTGCAGACCTCGTACGAGCCGACGACCATCGCGCCGCTCTCGCGCCCGATGCGCAGCGCGTCGCTCACATGGTCGCTGTGGCCATGGGTGATGAGGATCACGTCGAGCGAGCCCACCGACCGCCTGTATGGCTCCGGGCAGGACGGGTTGTCGGTGAGAAACGGGTCGAGCAACAGCCGCCTGCCGCCGGGTGACTCCAGCAGGAACGTCCCATGGCCAAGCCAGGTGATCGCGAGGGAGGAGGACAGGGTCGTCATGCGCCACATGTTACGATAATTGGGATGTCGAGTGTCTCGCCGTTGCACCTGGTTCGACCCTCCGAGCGACAGCCGAAACCGGCCTGGCTGAAGGTTCGCGCGCCCGGCTCCCCCAATTACGTTCGCCTCAAACAGCTCATGCGCGGCGCGGGCCTGCACACCGTCTGTGAGGAAGCGCGCTGTCCGAACATCGGCGAATGTTGGCATCACGGAACCGCGACGTTCATGATTCTCGGCGACGTCTGCACGCGGAATTGCGGCTACTGCGCCGTCGCGCACGGACGTCCGGCGCCGCTCGATCTCGACGAGGCGACACGGCTCGCGGCGGCAGTCGAGCGGCTCGATCTCAACTACGTCGTGATCACCTCCGTGGATCGTGACGATCTCCCTGACGGCGGCGCGTCGATCTTCGCGGCCTGCGTCCGCGCCGTCCGGGCTGCGATGCCGCGGACGCGGATCGAGGTGCTGATCCCCGACTTCCAAGGCCAGGCGCACGCGCTGCGCGCGGTGCTCGACGCCGGCCCGGACGTGTTGAATCACAACACGGAAACCGTGCCGCGCCTCTATCGCGCGGCGCGCTCCGGCGGGCGCTACCCGAGGACGCTCGAGCTGCTTCGGCAAGCGCGCGCGTTCGCGCCGCACATTCCCACCAAGACCGGCGTCATGGTCGGCCTCGGCGAAGAATCGGATGAGCTGCTAGCAGTGTTTCGCGACTTGCGCGACGCGGGCGTTCAGATTCTCACGATTGGGCAATACCTTCGGCCAACGGCAGCACACCTCCCGATGGCTCGCTACTACGCGCCGGACGAGTTCCGGCAATTGAAGGAGGCCGCACTCGAGATGGGATTCGGCCACGTCGAATCCGGCCCGCTCGTGAGGAGCTCGTATCACGCGCACGAGCAGGCGGATGCGCTTGTTCAGGGATTAAGGGATCCAGGGATCGAGGGCTCAAGGGATGGGGCGTTCGCGCATCCGTAGCGCGGGGCCTTCCGTTCGCGCATCCGTAGCGCGGGGCCTTCCGTTCGCGCATCCGTAGCGCGGGGCCTTCCGTTCGCGCATCCGTAGCGCGGGGCCTTCCGTTCGCGCATCCGTAGCGCGGGGCCTTC
>JBOGIN010001211.1:0-2265 GCA_050742275.1 Vicinamibacteraceae bacterium | reverse complement strand
GAAGAGGCCAGACGCTTCTCTGGACGAACAGGCGAAGTCTCCGTGTTGGGGATACGGCTGGGAGATCGTTTCCGGAGGGCATGCGCTCTGGTGCCGGACTTTCTACTACCAGCCTATTTCGAACGCCTCAGCCTCGCGATCTCCACGCGAGTGCCAGTCGATTCGCCCCGGCCAGAGTGATCCGTGAACCGAACGAGGCCGAAATGGCGCCGATTACTTCCGCGAGCCAGGCAGCGTCTTCGGCTGAGGCGCGATTCAGCCGCATCTTCGCGATCTGCATTGGGGTGAGCCGAAGCTCGTGCAGCCGACCCGTGGCGCTGTCGACGATGGGGAAGTACAGCAGGGCCAAGCCGCCTCGATACGCCTCGTGGCCACTGATGCCCTCATAGTCGTTGATGAGGTCCCCGCACCCATACAACACCAGCTTCCCGTTGTAGATTTCGATCGGCCTCGGATGATGCGATGAATGACCATGGACGATGTCGACCCCGCCGTCGACGAGCCAGTGGGCGAACCGGACCTGCGCATCGTCGACGTCGTATCCCCAGTTGCGTCCCCAGTGAATCGATGTCACTGCGATGTCACCGGGACGCTTGACACGCCAGATCCGTTCGACCAGTCTACGGGCCGTTTCCTCTGAAAGGTCATCGATCAGATCCACGCCCGGTCGTTCCGTTGTCGCCGCCCATGCGGACGGAATCCCACTCGATGTTGCGCCGACGGAGAGAGCGATAACGCGTCGGCCATCGACGTCGACGAGGGCCAGCTCGCGTGCGTGTGCGGCATTCTCACCGGCCCCCATCGTCTTCAGCCCATGGCGGCGGAGGAGCGAAACCGTGTCGCTCAACCCCGCATAGCCGTAGTCGAGCACGTGGTTATTGGCAAGTGCACAGACATCGATCCGAGCAGCCGTCAGACACTCGATGTTCTGAGGGTGCATCCGGTAGTTGATGCCCTTGCCCTTCCAGTAAGAGTCTTCGCACGTGACGGCGGTCTCGAGATTGATAATCCGCACGTTCGGGCGGGCCTCTTCGAGCTCGTCGAGCGCGTCGCCCCAAATGTAGACTGCCTCCCCCGATCGAGGGGTCGGCCCACTTGCTGCTTCGGCGAGCGCCACATACTCACGAGCGTCTTGCACGTACGGTTCATGGATCACCGGATCACTTGGATGCGGCAGAATCTGGTCGACGCCACGCCCGGTCATGACGTCACCGCCCAGGAAAAGGGTCAACCGTCGTGTCATGTCGCGAGATGACGCTAGCACCAAGCCTGGAGAATCGGGTTGCGTCCTCAGCGTGCCCTGGCGACTGTCTCGGCGCTCTCGCGCAGCAGCTCTCGGATTTCGCGGTCACTGATCTGTGGGAAATCCCGGTACCACTGTCCAACCGCTGCGAAGGTCGCCGGCGTGCGGGCGCAGATGACCTCGTCTGCAAAGTCTCCGAGCTCGCGGCACGTATCGGGCGCTCCAACTGGAACCGCGACGACGGTACGTGACGGCGCATGTGCTTGCGCCGCCTGCACCGCTGCCTTCATGGTCGAGCCGGTCGCCAGGCCGTCATCGACGAGCACCACGATCCGTCCGCGCATGTCCGCCGCCTCCCGTTCACCACGGTAGGCGTGCTCACGGCGCTCGAGCTCCTGCTGTTCTTCCTGAGCCACGCGCTCGATGACCGTCGCGGGAATTTTGTACCAAGCCACGATGTCCTCGTTCAGCACACGAACACCGCCCGAGGCGACTGCCCCCATGGCCAGCTCGCCATGGCCGGGCAGGCCCAGCTTTCTCACGAAGAAGATGTCGAGCGGCGCCCCTAGCTTGCGAGCGATCTCATACGCGACCGGCACGCCGCCTCTCACCAGGGCCAGCACGACGACGTCCGTCCGGTTCCTGTAGTGCCCCAGCCGTTTGGCCAGCAGCGCGCCTGCTTCGCGCCGATCAGCGAACGGCTCTCGATCTCGACTGTAGGCGTCCGCCAGTTTCACCTTCGATTCCTTCGTGCGATCCGTAGGTGCAAGCAAGGTGCCACCTCAGGGCAGATCTCTGTGGCGCCTCGTTTGCACACGCATCGCTCAAGGATAGGAGCGATTGGAATGGTCGACTGGCGAAATCTGCGGGATGAACACACCGGTGAGGTAGTCGCTGTAGATCATTCGCCCAGCATCGCACAGCTTGCAGCGGGTGGCCCTTGCCGATCACGTACAAGCGGACGCGCGTAACACGGAACGGAAAAAGCGGCGCGAAAACTAGCAGAGATATCGCACACGGCT
>JBOGIN010001210.1:0-4486 GCA_050742275.1 Vicinamibacteraceae bacterium | reverse complement strand
GGCGCTGGGGGGCGTCGCCGCCCCCGTTGTCACGCGACCGCGAAACTGTTGGTGGCGCTGCACGATATGAACGAGGGACCTATGGAGACCGCGCTTCATCCACCTGTTCGTCCAGCCCCGGCGTCGTCGTTGTCGGGTGCGACTTCAGCTCTCCAGTCCGAAAGACTGAGCGTGACCGCCGTTTACCGTTTATCGGAAGCAGGACGGAAGGCGTCGCTCGTCGCCGGCGGCAACGGACACGCACATCAGCAACTCACTGTCGTTGTTCCGGTTGCCCGCCTGCACCTTGTCCATGTCGACGCGAAGGGCGTCGCGCGCCTCAAGCTTCGCCCGCGCTTCGAGATGAACGGCGATCAACGCGTCAGGCCGATTGACGCGCCGCCGGTCTACGACGCGCCACCGACCATCGAGATGCTCTTCCAGGACGCCGCGCGGAACCACGAGCACGAGCGCGCGTTTCACGCCCAGCGCGCAACAGCGCGTGCCGCGCGGCAAGAAACCGAAGCGCACTGGCGAGGCGAGATCGCGCGCGTGTTTCTCACCGATGCGAGCCAAAGAGCCATCGCTCACCCCGCCCCAACACCGCGTCGCTGCGAGATCGCGACGGAACGCGGGCGTATTCGTTTCGACGCGAGGCGCGATCGCGGAACCGCGCGTGACGTGCCGCTCGAGGCGTTCCGCCGCTTCCAGAGCGACCTCCGCGCGAAGAAGAGTCGTGCGCAGGAGGCACACGGCGGTCAGATCGCTGTCCACGCCGAGAAGCGGCGCCTCGTGGGCGACTGGATCGCGAGACACGGTACGGCCGACCAGCAAGCGCGCCAGGTCGCCGGTGTCTTCCCGCTCCACGAAGGAATCGAGGCCATGGCCGATGAGACATTCCGCTCGCTGGCACATCTTCCGGCCTACACGCATGACGGGGCCGTACGCCTACAGGCGTTCCTTCGTCAGTTTCCGCCATACGCCGAAGCAACCATCACGCCGTTGGATTTGGTCGTGTCCAGCCGTTTGCTCACTGAGGCCACTTCGACGCACTGGGGGTTGATGCAGGAAATCAACGCAGCGGTACCCGACACGCGTGTCTTGCTCCGCGAGCGCACGCTCGCGTGGGCGTGCAATCCCAAGACACCGAAGCTGCGCATGGTGACGGTGCTCGCCATCAAGAAGATCGGGCCGATCACGCTCCGCCGAGAGCTCCTGGCGCCTGATGGGCGCTCGTCTGTACCCGGTTCGGCGAGGGAGGAACCTGCGATGAAGACGTAGACCCCCTCGCCCCTCGTCTCTTCCTTTCTTGTGGCCATCCTGGCCGCGCCTCCGCGTTCGTCTAGCGACGTGGAGCTCTCCTCCCTCAATCGCCCCCAGGGCAAGTAACAAAGGAGATTGCCAATGACGACAACAGCGGGACAGCTCCGTACCGCGGTCATCCCGGCACGAAGCACCCAGATCTTCGAACCCGTCACGGTTAGTCGGCGAAGAAGGCCCACCCCGTTGACGAAATGTTGGGATTGTGGAGGAACCCTGGCACCCACGCCCGGGACCGGCCACGGCTTCCTGTGCACCATCTGCTCGACTCGATGGCGCAGCCGCTGGACGCCGTGTCCGTGGTGGGAACGGCTCGTCGTGCTGCTCCTACCCAGGCGTTACCGGTGGGAACGCTATCGTGTTGAACGCGGATAGCGTCCGACGGATCCGCCGACTGAGCAACGAGTCTTCTCGTTGACGATCGAGATCGGCGGATCTGACCTTCCTCGATCCCTCCCTGTGGCCAGCTTGGCCACGCCTCCACGTTCGTCCAGCGACGTGGAGCTCTCCTCCCTCAATCGCCCCTAGGGCAATAGAAAAGGAGCTCACGATGCACAACACTGGTGTCTCTGCGCGTACCGCGCACCTCGAATGGGCCTCACGCCCACCAGATGAGCGGTTTACCAGCGTGTCCACCCTCTACGAGGCCGCCCGCGTCCGGCGCGAGCGGACCGAAGAGCGCATCATCCACACGGACCAGTTCAACACCGACGCGGAAGGCATCCGCGACCTCGTGCTACGCGAGCCGTCGGGCCATACCGCGGTCTTCACGCATTGGAGCTTCGAGCAGCTCGCCGCGCTTGTCGGCGCGCCATCGAAGTACCTGCGAGCGCTGCCCGCCCCGATCGTGTCCAGCGCGATCAACTACGGGCTGCGGCAACAGGGCCGCTACGTGCATCAGCTCTACGCCGACCGTACGGCCCCCTGGACCATCCACGCGATCACCTCGCGGAGGTACGCACGGGTCCACTACGACGAGCTGGCCGCCCGGGTGCTCGACCTCACGGACCATCACCCGGCGTGGCACCTGCCGCTCGGCTACAAGGACGGCGTCTTCGGCGCCGAGATGGTCCCATCCGGCGCCTACATGGGAGACAGAGACATGTTTGTCTTCATCGTGGACGGCAACCGCAGCCTCGATGATCCCACCGATCGCTCGCACGCTGGAGTGTTTCGCGGGTTCTTCCTCCGGAACAGCGACGTCGGCGCCGCCGCCCTCACCCTGGATCTCTTCCTGTTCCGCGCGGTGTGTCGAAACCATCTGATCTGGGGATTTCAACACGTGGCCGGCCTCCGGCGCCGGCACCTCGGTGCCTCGACTCAGGGCGCATGGACCGACTCGATCGATGCCGTCAGCGCCGCGCTCGACGCGAGTCCCGCGTCCGACCACACCATGCTCCTCAGGGCCACGACCCAGGAGCTGGGCTCGACGCGCGATGAGGTGATCGAGACCGTAAGCGCGCGGTTCGACTTGCCTCGCATCCAGGCCTCCGACGCTTACAGCGTGGCGGAAGCCAACGAGCCGAACCCTCGTTCTGTCTGGGGCTATGTGCAGGGACTCACTCGCCTGAGCCAGTACACGCACTGGCAGGACGCTCGCTTCGCCCTCGACCGCACCGCGGGTCGACTGCTTGCCACGGTCACCTGACCCTGGCGCCTTGCCGTGCGAGCCCAGCTCGCACGGCCCCTTCTTCTTCCCACGACGTGGGTCTTCGACCTGCGTTTGTCCCGCTCGCGACCCCCGTCGCACGCGGCTGCCTCCGCTCGCAGAGCCAAGGCGTTCGACCGGAGGTATCCACGTTGCGCGACCAGACAAACACGACGCTCTCGCGCGCCCATCACGCACTGAGCGTTGAACCCAACCACTCCACATCTCCCGCGGTGTCGGGCACCGGCGCCGCGGCCTGGACGGTGTGCGCCCGCAGGGCTGCGCTGCTCCAGATCCTCGGAAGGAGAAATGTCATGTCCATATTTGCGCCAATACTCCGCGAACTCGCCGGGGGCTATCGCGTTCGCGAGCTCGTGTGCACCTATCGCCCTCTGCGAGACGCCGCGGGTCGCCGCGTTCGCCTACCCGCGGTCCCCCTCACGGATCCCCACACAGCGGCGAGAACGCTAGCACCGCTCCTCGCAGAGGAGCCGGTCGAAGTCTTCGCCGTTGCCTGCCTCTCAACGCGCCACCACCTTCTCGCGTGGTACCAGCTCTCACGCGGGACGCGGGCGAGCGCGCTCGTCTCCGTGCCAGAGGTCTTCGTGCCCGCGTATCTCACCCCGGGCACGACGGCGCTCGTCGTCCTGCACAACCACCCCAGCGACGACCCGACGCCGAGCGCCGACGATGCGCGCCTCACCCGCCGCCTGTCCATGGCGGCGGACCTCCTCGACATCACGCTCCTTGATCACCTCATCGTCGGCCACGCCGGACGCTATTTCAGCTTCCGCGAAGCCGGCGTGCTCGGGGGCATCTCCACCAACGGAGCCTACCGATGACAACCAGCCGGGCCATCACCTTCATGAATTCTCGGGCGGCCCTCGGGCCCGTCAAGCCTCTTCGCTTCGCGCCGACCCCTTACGGGGCTCACGGGCTTGACGGGCCCTGCGGTCCGCCTCCGAACGGGCTTCTAGGTGATGGCCCGGTCTCTTCTCTACGTCCCTCACCTCACTCCACGCCGGGAAGGAGCAAGACCATGCAGGCATCGCCACTCACACCCAGCATTGCGGTGACGATTGGCCGGCAGACACGACTCTATTACGCCTTCGTCACCACCGCGCCGGCCGCGCTCGATGCGCCTTCCACCGTGACCCTCTACGCGTCCACGCTCGCCGACGTCTCCGGCCTGGCCACCGACGACATCGGGTTCGACAGGTATCGCGCGAGGACAGGCGCACGCCTCGTGCTCGTCGACGCGACGGAGTTGTCCTGGCAACGACGACGGTACCGGGAGAACAAGCACCTGTTCGCGCCGGCCGATCCCGTCCTGGTCGGGTTCAACACGCTCCAAAGCTGGCTCTGGCAACGACTGGGAACGACGTTCACGACCAACGGGCAGGTAAACGCATCACACGCCTGACCAACGCACTACCGGAAATCAACGAAGGAGAAACGCGATGACGACCACCGTCAAGATCATTCGTAGCCAACGAAACTCGCCACAAGACAAGCTCGCGGATGCCGAGCTGCACTTCA
>JBOGIN010001209.1:0-4899 GCA_050742275.1 Vicinamibacteraceae bacterium | reverse complement strand
CTGCTGGACCGGCCGCTCGGCTTCTT
This sequence comes from Vicinamibacteraceae bacterium, assembly GCA_050742275.1. GTDB lineage: Bacteria > Acidobacteriota > Vicinamibacteria > Vicinamibacterales > Vicinamibacteraceae > WHTT01. The sequence continues at coordinate 4,873 of JBOGIN010001209.1, read as the reverse complement.
CGGTCTGGCGGTGTTGATCGTCATGCAGCTCCTGTGCACGGTGGCGATGTTCCAGGCGCTCAGGCCGGGCATGCCGCGCTTGGCACGGGCGGCCGCAGAAGGTCTGTCGACATCGTGGGCAGCCAGGAGCAGACTGACCGACGCCATTGCAGTGGCATTGCTGCCGTTCTTCGCCTATTACGCCACCTGGGGCCTGCTGCGCGACGTGGTTGCCGAGTACAGCCACGAGCTTCTGCGGCACATTGCCGGCCTCGACCTGCCCGGCCCGCAGGATCTGACAAATGGCCTTGGGCTCTGGATGTCGATCGGTGTGACGTGGTTGGTCCGCAGAATTAGTCTGACCAGACACGCAAAGACGCGGTCACCACTGTGGTCGATTGTGGCAACCGTGTGCGAAGGCTATTGGGTGTTCCTCGGTGTCCTCGTGATCGGGTCATGGAAGCAGATGCCATGGGAGTGGTGGCACAGCCGTGTAGTTTACGTTGCCTGGCAGGGTTGGTGGGAAGATCCGCACGCCTGGTTGACGCCGCTCGAGCAGGTCGTCGAGCCGGTGCTGACCTTGCTCCAGAAAGGCGTAGGCGTCGTGATCCTGCCGCTCATCTGGCTGGCAATCGCCGCCATCGTCTATGGTCACGACCTGCGCGATCCGGCCGGCTTGGCCGCGGCACATCGACGGGTCGAGCGCTTGCACCAGCGCTACGTGAGATTGCCGGTCGTGGTGCGGGCGGCGGCTGAACGATGGAGCGACGGCTGGCGCCACAAGGGCGTGCCGGTGGTCAATAGCTTGCGCCTCTTGTTGCGCGCCGGCCTTCGTCCGGCGTTGGCGTTATGCGTGTGCTACGTCACGCTGGACTTTGTCTGCAGTTGGGCTTTCCGGGGCGCCGTGTGGCTGATTGGCCCCCAGGAACGGGATGTGTGGAATATCATCCTCGGTCCCTTGACATTGGTAGTGGGCGACGCTTCAGCGCAGAACCGCTCGTTGCTGGAAGAGCCGCTGCGCATTTGTCTCTTGGCTGCCGCGATCGAGCTCACGTTCAAGGAGGCGCAGGCGCCGATGGCCGCTGTCGCAGAAGGAGCCTTGGCACCAGAGGCACCAACTAGCGCATGAAGCGTAAATAGCGAGGGAGCTGGCTGCCGAGCAGAACCTCGGGCTGGACCTCATGCGCTACCGCCCGCGGCACGAGGAAGCCAACCTCGAACATCCAGGGCTTGCCGACCTTAGCCGTGATCGGACGAAAGTCAGGGCCCGAGCCGGAACCGCAGTTGTTCGGCAGGTTGCCGGCGCGGCTGCCACGGGCCTCCCAACGTCGTCCGGCCGCGTCACGAACCTGGAGCTGGCACCGCGACAGTTCATCGAGATCGGTGCGCGCCCCTGGCGTCACCACGAAGCGCGCGCGAACCAACGCCGTGTCCCTCGCCTGCCTACGGGTGGCGCTGGTTTCGTTCGCTCGTCCCTCGACGGCAATTCGCAGCATCCGCCAACGAGCGTTCGCGTAGAGCGCCTGCCTCCCGCCGTCGACCTCGAACACGTCAACCGGATGGCTTCGCGCGTACTCACGCCAGTTCTGCCACAGCGGCCAGGCGACGGCGACGCCGCCCAACAACAGCGTGCCGACGAAGGAGGACCACCATGAGAGGCGCGGCACGCGTGGGATGCGTCTTCGGTCGCGTCTCACTAGCGCTTCTCCAAGAAGAACGCAGGGGGCAGCTGCCGCAGCCGCTGAGCCGCGTCATCACGGCGTAAGCCGAGGTCGATCTCGACTGTGCTGTCGAGCGCGGGAATCGGCTCGCGCGAGGCCACGAGCACCGCACCAGCCAGACGCCCGGGCGGCAGCTCGAAGACGAGCAGGCCACGCGCGGGCATATCGGGTGCCGCAGTTTCGCTGGCGAGGAGGCCATAGCCGTAGGGCAGCCGATCGCCCGCGCTCGCATACTCGGTCCCATCCACCGCGCGCAGGTGAGCAGCGCCAAGCGTGACCGGCGCGTGCAGTCCGTCCAGACGCGCCAGGATCAACAGCCATATGCCGCCGGTGTCGCGACGCTCGGGCGACGTCTTGCCGTAGCCAGGGGCGAGCTCCAATCGGCGGGCGAGCGCGACGCGCTCGACCACCAAGGCAAAATCACGTCCGCGCACCGTGTCGCCAACACGTCCCCGACTTGGAAACGGCGCCTGATTCGCGTCAAGATTCGGATGGTGGCGATCCATCCAGAGCATTGCCGCGAGAGCAACCAAGGTCGTGATTGCGTCCTTTTCCGAGCTTGCGGAGATCTCGTCGACCACCCAGCATGTAAACCGCTTGACCGGGGGCCGGCTCGTGCGGCCCAACGTCGAAGGCATCGCTGTCTTGCGGCGAGGGCTGACGAGCGGCGACGAGTTGTGGACCTGGTATCAGAGCGTCATCGGCGGCCTCGGTGGGCCTCAAGGTAAGAATGTCGCCATCGTGATGTACGACCGTGCAGGGACGCCAATTGTGGTGTTCAACCTCGAGAACGCTTGGCCCTCGAAGATCGAGATTGGTAGCCTCGAGGCGGCCAGCGACTCGGCGCCCGTGACCGAGACCGTGACGTTGACGTGCGAGCGCATCACGCGAGTGGCGCCCTGAGCTTAGTCAGAAGATGAACTTCAGCCCGAGCTGAATGTCGCGCGCGGTGGACGCGGAGGTCAGCTGTCCGAAGGTCGCGCTGTCGACCACGTTGCCGGGAATGCCGAAATTGGTGTGGTTGAACAGATTGAAGAACTCCGCGCGGAGCTCGAGCTCTCGGGTCCCCCCAAGGCGCACGGTCTTGATGATCGAGAGGTCGACGTTCTTGAACGACGGGCCGGTCATCGTGTTCCGGCCCAGATCGCCGAAGGTGCCGACTGGGGTCGCAAACGCGTCGGTGTTGAAGAACCGCTCGATGGTTGGATCGGCGATTGTCGGATCGCCCACGAGGGTCGCACGGGTCTCGCCACTGCCCACGTCGGCCGGATCTCCCAAGGCGAACACGGTGAAGGGATAGCCGGAGCGCAGCGTCGTGATGCTCGACACCCGCCACCCTGCAATCAGGTGACCGAGCGCGCCGGTGGCGCCGCTGCCGAACGCCTGGCCCGGCCCGAACGGCAGCTCGTACACGAGACTCCCCGTGAAGCGGTGGCGCACGCCCTGATTGCACGGTCCGTAGTCGGAGTGGAGATCGCGCGCGTTTTGAAAGCCTGCGCCGGCTTCGCCAATGAAGGTGCCTGGCGAGTCGTCGAGGCAGCGCGCGAACGTGTACGCGGTCAGGAAGGCCAGACCGTTCGAGTAGCGCTGCTCGGCCTGCAGCTCGAGACCGTGATAGCTCGCGCGACCTCCCGTATCGAGCATGTTGATGGTGCCGAAGTTCGAAAACGGACGACGGCTCTGAAGAGGGCCCGATCCTGGCGCAGCCTGGTTGATGTCGTAGGTCCGGGCCATGTGGGTTCCTTTGTTCCCCACATAGGCGGCCTGCAGGACGAGATTGGACGCGAGCTGAAATTCGGTCGTGAGATGCCACTGCTGCACGTAGCTGTCGCGCCAATGGCGGTCGATGGCGAACACGAGCAGCGGTTCATCCTCCGTGCCGGCGAACGCGCGCCGGAGCTCGAAGCCAGGCACATCGTCCGGCTCAAGGATACGAAGCGACTGTTCGACGAACGGTGGATTGATTGCAATGTCAATCCACGTGTTCGCCGCCTCCTTCTGATAGAAGACGCCGTAGCCGCCGCGAATGACCAGCCGGCGGGTCGGATTCCATGCGAGGCCGATCCGCGGCGCGACATTGTTCCAGTCTTCCTCGACGAGCGATCGAGGATACCCGAACTGCTCGTGCTCGGTCGCGGGCACCAGCGTCGCCCGTCCGCCCGAGAAGTCCACCGTCGAGATCGTGTCGGTCTTGGAGACGGGCCGCTGATGAAGCTCGTATCGTACGCCCAGGTTGAGCGTGAGGGTCGGCGCGATTCGCCAGTCGTCCTGGATCCAGGGGAACAGCGCCCAGCTTCGAAAGTCTGGCGCGAAGATATCGATGCTCCGGAGGCTCTCCCGCGGAATGCCCAGCAGGAAGTCGGCCATGGACGTCTCGACATTCGGTTGACCGCTGGGATGGGTGAAACGGCCGTCGAACGTGAACAGTCCCCGGGGCCAGATCGCCTCCGGGAAGTCGTCGAGCAGGCGCTGGATCCTGACCCCGAACTTCAGGTGATGGTTGCCTCGGACATACGATATGCGGCTGCTCAGCTCGTAGATCTGGTTCACCCATCCTCGCGGCCCGGATACACCCGGGTGCTCGCCGAAGGCGACGAAGCCGATCGCGGTCATCTGGGGCAGACCCCAGCACGCGGGGTTCTCGGTGCAGAGACCTTCCATGCCCAGCTCGGAGACGACATCCCGCTCGAAGGCCCTGGACACGAGCTCGTCCTGGACGAACCGGTTGTAACTGAACCTGAACTCGTTCAAGAGATGACGGCCGAGCGTGCGCGTCCATCCCACTGTCGCATTCTGCCCACGACCGTCCTGGCTGAACCCGTCGGTCGGGAAGGTCTTGGCGCTGAGATTGTGAAAGTCCTCAACGATGTAGCGCGCAAACAGTTGGTCGGTGCCTGAGAGGTTGTAGTCCACGCGCGGAAGGAACTGGTGAGTGTTAATCGTGGCCGTGTCATTGTTCTGCCAGTTGAGCGTCTCATCCGGGCGGTTCGGCAGTGGCACGAACTCGTTCAGGATGGCGCTCGACACCGGGTTGATACGGTTGTCCGGAATCACGTTCCCAGGAAAGGGGCGACCGGTCAGCGGGTCGACGATCTGCAGGCCCTGTCCGAGCAGGTCGGAGAAGTCGCCCGCGCGCATCTCGGCGTCGGGCACACGCTCGATGAACGTAAACC
>JBOGIN010001208.1:0-1871 GCA_050742275.1 Vicinamibacteraceae bacterium | reverse complement strand
GGCCCCGCGCTACACCTCTTGCCGCGGGCCGCGCGGCCTGAAGACCCCTCGCCATGCCTCTTCGTGTCCACGCGCGCTACTGGGACCCCGGCGGGCGCTGTTCGGCCACCACTTTGTTGCGAAGCGTGCCAATGCCCTCGATCTCGACTTCGAACGTGTCACCCGGCCGCATGGCGTGCGTCTTGCCAGGCGTTCCAGTGAAGATGACGTCCCCGGGCTCCAGGGTGACATAGCGGCTGATGTAGCTCACCACGTCATCGATCGAGAAGATCAGCAGGTCGGTCGTTGTCTCCTGCACGACCTTGCCGTTGTGTCGCCCAATCAGCTTCAGCGTGTTGTAGTTGGCGCCGCGGACCAGCGCCGGCCCGATCGGCCCGAACGTGTCGGCGCCCTTGGCGCGAAGCCACTGCAGATCGGCCTTTTGCCAATCGCGCTCGCTCACGTCGTTGCACGGCGTCACGCCGAACACGTGGTCCTTCACCTGCGCCTCGGTGATGTTCTTTGCCTTGCGGCCCATTACCACGCAGACTTCGGCTTCGTAGTGCACGTTCGTGGCGTCAGCTGGATACACGATGTCGGCGCCATGGCCGACGAGAGACGTGGGCAGCTTCGCGAACAGGCCGACGTGCTTGGCCGCCGGTCGCTCGCCGATGTGGCTGCCGTAGTTCAAACCGGCGGCGATGACCTTCGTCGCCTCGGCAGGCGGCAGCAGCGTGACGTCCGACAGGCGCACCGTGCGTCCGCTCGGCTTCGCGTCGTCGAACACGTTGCCGCGCAGCTCGCGGATCGTGTCACCGTCGAGCACGCCCCAGGCAATCTGTCCGCCGGCCTCGTATTTCACGTAGCGAGTGAGAGGTTGTGCTGACGCGCTGCCCGGCTGGCCCAGCGCCAGCCCGCAGACCGCGACGAGCATCCATGCGATGAACGTCATGACCATTCTCCTGGAGACCGGTTATCGTATCGCCAGGGTGACCCGTTTCGCAAGCTCCCCGCATCAGCGATAATGGCGCATGCTCTTTGTGCGACTGGTGCTCGTCACCATCTTGTTGGGGGTCATGCCGGCGCACGCCCAGACCGGCTGGACGCCGCTGTGGAACGGAACGAATCTAGACGGCTGGACGACCTGGATGCGCGAGCCGGAGCCGAGCTCGGAGGTTGCGGGATTGAAGCGTGACGCGAACAGGGAATACGCGGAGCCGATTGGGTCGGGCCGCGATCCACTGAAGGTGTTCACGGTCGTCGACGACGTCGACGGCCAGCCGGCAATTAGGATCTCGGGCGAAGTCTTCGGTGAGCTCCGGACCACGCGCTCGTTCGAGAACTACCACCTGAAGCTGCAATTCAAATGGGGTGAGAAGAAGTGGCCGCCGCGCGACGAGCCCGACACGCGGCGCGACAGCGGTTTGCTCTACCACGTTCACGCGGAGCCTGGTGCGGAGGGCCGCACCTGGGCGCGCTCGATCGAGCTGCAGATCCAGGAGCACGACGTCGGGGATCTCTACGCGGTTGGCTCGGCGATCGCCGTTCGGGCGAAGCCGCGCCCAGACACGACGCCGGCGTTGTACGACTACGATCCGGCGGGCGAGTGGACCTTCTTCTCTCAAAGCCAGGGGGCACCCGGTCGGTGCATCAAGCAGCCGGACAACGAGAAGCCGACCGGCGAATGGAACACCGTCGAGCTCGTGGCCTTTGGCGACACGGCCATTCACATCGTCAATGGCAAGGTGGTGATGCGCCTGCACGGCCCGATGCGGATTGACGCCGATCTGCCGACCTCCGTCACGTCCGGCCCGATCATTCTCCACTCGGAAGGCGCGGAGATCTTCTATCGCGATATCCAGGTCCGGCCGATTACCGCGATACCGCCGGAG
>JBOGIN010001207.1:0-3087 GCA_050742275.1 Vicinamibacteraceae bacterium | reverse complement strand
GGCCCCGCGCTACGTCAGTCGAGGTAGGGCGACTCACAGGGCGGATCACGGAACGAAGGAGCAATGGCTTCAGGCACGCATCAGCATCCAACGCCATCGGTCACCGCCAGCGACGTGCGGGCGCTGGAAGCGCAGCACATCGTGCAGACGTATCGCCGCGCGCCGGTGGTCTTCGTGCGCGGCGAGGGCGTACGGCTCTACGACAGCGAGGGCAACGAGTATCTCGATCTGCTGTCCGGCATTGGCGTCGCCGCCGTTGGCCATGGCAATGCTCGGCTCGCCGATGCGCTATCGGAACAGGCGCGGACGCTGGCGCACACGTCCAACCTGTACTTCCATCCCCTCCAGGGTCAGGTGGCGGCGCGGCTCGCGGCGCTTTCGGGCCTGCCGCGCGCGTTCTTCTGCAACAGCGGCACCGAGGCCGTCGAAGCGTGTCTCAAGTTCGCGCGTCGCTATTGGTCTACCGCCGCCACACCGCGCCACGAGATCGTCGCGCTCGAGCATGGCTTTGCGGGGCGGACGTTTGGATCGCTGTCCGTCACGTGGGACGAGCACTATCGCGCGCCGTTCGAGCCGCTTCTGCCCGGCGTGCGCTTCGTGCCGGCCGGAGACGAGCAGGCGCTCCGCGCTGCGGTCACCGAGCGGACGGCCGCCATCATCGCAGAGCCGATTCAAGGCGAAGGAGGCGTGCGCCCACTTTCGAGCGCTTTTGCGGCGCGCATCACCGACGTCTGCAAGCACACCGGCGCCCTGCTCATTGCCGACGAGATTCAGTGCGGTTTGGGTCGCACCGCAAGGCCGTTTTACTTTCCGGCGCTCGGCTTGCAGCCGGATCTCGTCTCGGTGGGTAAGGCGTTGGGCGGGGGCATGCCGATCGGCGCCGCCCTGGTCTCGGAGCGCGTGGCCTCGGCGGTGTCGTATGGCGATCACGGCACGACGTACGGCGGGAATCTGCTTGCGTGCCGCGCGGCACTCTTCGTCCTCGACGCGCTGACCGGAGCATCGGACACAGCGGCTTCGGCCGGAGGCCTGCTCGCCTACCTGCAGCGGCTCGCGCCGTTCGTGGAGGCGCGCCTCCGGGAGATCGCGGCGCGCCATCCCATGATCGTCGACGTGCGCGGCGCCGGTCTCATGTGGGGGCTCGAGCTCGATCGTGACGCTGCACCCGTTGTCGAAGCGGCCCTTGCGCGGGGCCTGCTCGTCAACCGGACGGTGGAACGCGTCGTCCGGCTGCTGCCTCCGTACGTGGTCACGGAGGGCGACCTCGTCGAGGCGCTGACACGCCTCGACGCTGCGTTCACCGCTGTGGAGTCGAGCTCAGCGCCCGGTGCTCCCGGTTCCACGAAGCAGACAGGGGGCCAGGCCCGATGACTGTTGCTGCATCTGTCGCCCACGCGGGCGAAGAGAGACGCCTCGCGGAGCCGCGTCGAGCGCGTCAGCTGCCGAACGGCTGCATGATTCGCATGGGAGTCGCGGCGGACGCTCCTTTCGTGCACGCCCTCATTGGCCCCAACCTCGAGCTCGGCCATCTGCTCCCGCGCACGCTCGACGACCTCGAGGCTCACGCCGCCCGCTTCTCGGTGATCGAGCGAGAGGGTCGTGTGGTTGGCTGCGCCGAGCTGGCGATGCTGAGCTCCGCGGTTGCGGAGGTGCGGTCTCTGGTCGTGGCACAGGCAGAGCGCGGTCAGGGGCTCGGCACGGCGCTCGTGGAGGAGCTGTCGGCACGCGCGCACTGTTCCGGCGTTTCGACGCTGTGCGCGTTCACGCACCACCCCGCGCACTTCGTCCGGCTGGGGTTCTCCATCGTCCCGCACCTGTGGCTGCCGGAAAAGATCGCGCGCGACTGCACCGCCTGCACGAAGTTCCGCACGTGCGGTCAGTACGCCGTCGTGCTGCACCCGATAGGGACGCGCATCGCAGGCACGCACGCTATCCGGTCTGCCGGCGAAGAGCGCTTGCCGCGCATGGGGCGTGCCATCGGCGCACGACCATTGCGCATGGCGCGGGCCGCCGCGCGGGTTCCAGCGCCATGACGGCTGGCATCGGACGAGGCATCACCGCGGCGCGGGGCTTTCGCGCCGCGGGCGTCCCCTGTGGCATCAAGGCCCGCGGGCGTGATCTGGCGCTGGTGGTGTCGGAGGAGCCGGCGAACGCGGCGGCGCTGTTCACGACGAATCTGGCCGTTGCCGCCCCGGTGCTCATCTCGCGGGAGCATCTGCACGCCACCGGCGGCCGGGCGCGTGCCCTCGTCACGAACAGCGGCTGCGCGAACGCCTGCACGGGCAATGCGGGCCTCGAGGCTGCGGCGTTCATGGCCGCTGCGGTCGCCCGTGCGATCGGTTGCGAGGCCCAAGAGGTGCTGGTCGCGTCAACCGGCGTCATTGGCGTGGCGCTCGACGTGCACAAGGTGGCCTCCGGCATCAGCCGCGCAGCGGAGCAGCTCGATGCTGGCGGCGGCGGCGATGCCGCCGAAGCAATCATGACGACCGATGCGTTTCCCAAGACGCACGCGGTGGAGGTGTCGAGTGATGGGGGCCGGTTCCGCGTCGGCGGCATGGCGAAGGGCGCCGGCATGATCGAGCCGAATCTCGCCACGATGCTCGCGTTCTTGACGACAGATGCGGGCGTGGAGTCGGGGCTGCTGCGCCGTGCGCTGGTCGATGCCTGTGAGAGCACGTTCAACGCGATCACCGTGGATGGGGAATGCTCCACGAATGACTCCGTGTTCCTGCTCGCGAATGGGGCAAGCGGCGTCACCATCGACGGCGGGAGCTACGACGTCTTCGTGGAGGGGCTCCGGGCGGTCTGCCGGCAGCTGGCGACCGAGATCGTGCGCGGAGCCGAAGGGGCGACCAAGCTCGTCACCGTACGGGTGACGGGCGCCCGGACGTACGACGAGGCGAAACGCGCGGCCCGTGCGCTGGCCAACTCGTTGCTCGTGAAGACCGCGTTGCATGGTGGCGATCCCAACTGGGGACGCCTGCTGGCGGTGGCCGGGCGCGCCGGCGTGGCCTTCTCGCTCCGAGCGGCCCGCGCGGCAATTGGCCCGGTGGTCCTTTTCGACCAGGGGCAGGCGTACGACGAGCG
>JBOGIN010001206.1:0-4417 GCA_050742275.1 Vicinamibacteraceae bacterium | reverse complement strand
CCTGTACTCCGATGGGGTCACCGAAGCGCAACGCACCGATGATCAGGAGTTCGGGACGGCGCGCCTGCTCGACGCCGTTCGCGCGGTGGCCTCTGCGCGCGCGGAGTCGATCGTCGCGCACGTGTTGCATGAGCTCGACCGGTTCACGCGCGGTGAACCCCAGTACGACGACATCACGATCGTAGTGGCCAAGAAGGTCTAGCGGACCGCGGCCCGTCCGGCCCGCCCCCTTCCCGAGGCGTACGTCGCGCGCGTTTTCCGAAGGATACGTAGCGCGGTCTTTAGACCGCGCGTCCAGACGGCTCAACCTCGATAGTTCCCGAACTGCAGCTCGATCTCGAAGTCTTCATCCTTGAGAAGCCGCATCGCCGTCTGGAGATCGTCCTTGGACGGTGAGGATACGCGCACCTGATCGGCTTGGATGGCGGCTTGGACCCTCTTGAGCTTCTGGTCCTTGAGAAACTTGACGATGGCGCGAGAGGTTTCCGTGGGAATGCCCTGCTGAAGCGTGAGTGTGCGTCGCACCGTGGACCCGGCGGCTTGCTCTTTCTCGCCAAGCTTGAGATTCTTGGCCGGGACATTGCGGCGGACCATGCGGCCTTGGAGGACGTCCCATAACGCCTGCAGCTTGAAGTCGTCTTCGGCGGTGAGGACGATGAGGCTCTCGGTGCGGCGGAGATCGATGTCCGCCGTCGATCCCTTGAAGTCGTAGCGCTGTGCAATCTCCTTTTTGGCCTGGTTGACCGCGTTGTCGACCTCCTGCAGGTCGACGGTGGACGTAATATCAAAGGATGCTTGCGCTGCCATAGCCGATCAATCCTAGCAAAGACCCATGCGCAGGACGAGCCCCCACGCAGCCGACCCGACGCCCGAGTCCACGTCATCGACGCGCCCCTGTCCGCTCGAGGGACTCCGGATCCTCGAGCTCGGACAGCTCATTGCCGGACCGTTTGCGACGATGCTGCTCGCCTGGTTCGGCGCCGACGTCATCAAGATCGAGCCGCCAACCGGGGGCGACCCGTTGCGAACCTGGCGCCAGATCCACCGTGGCACGTCGTTGTGGTGGTACATCATGGGGCGCAACAAGCGCTCGGTCACGGCGGATTTGCGCACTCCCGAAGCCCGCGACCTCGTGCGGCAGCTCGTCGTCCATTGCGACGTCGTCTTGGAGAACTTCAAGCCGGGCCGGATGGAGGCATGGGGCCTCGGCTACGAAGAGCTGCAGCGGATCAACCCGAGGATCGTCATGGTGCGGCTCTCGGGGTGGGGGCAGACTGGTCCATACGCGAACAAGCCAGGCTATGCCTCGGTAGCCGAGGGCATCGGCGGTCTCCGGTACGTCAACGGCCATCCAGACCGGCCGCCGGCACGTGCGAACCTGAGCCTCGGCGACACGATTGGCGGCTTGCACGCGGCGTTGGGCATCCTGGCCGCCGTCTACAACCGAGACGTGCGCGGCACCGGCCGCGGGCAGATGGTCGACGTGGCGCTCTTCGAGGCGATCTTCAACATGATGGAATCGACGCTGCCGGAGTACACGAAGTACGGGGCGGTGCGCGAGCGGCAGGGCTCGACGGTCAGCGGGATCGTGCCCACCAACACGTATCCCTGCAAGGATGGCACCTACATCATCATCGGCGGCAACGGCGACAGCATCTTCAAACGGTTGATGCGTGTGGCCGGACGGCCGGACATGGCGGACGACCCTCGTCTTGCGCGCAATGACGGCCGCGTACAGCATCAGCAGGAGATCGACGCGGCCATTGCGGCGTGGGCATCGCAGTGCAGCTTCGACGAGGCGCTGGCGGCCCTCGAGGCCGCGCAGGTGCCCGCCGGGCCGATTTACTCGGTCGCCGATCAGGTACAGGATCCGCATTTCGCCGCGCGTGGCTTGATTGAGGAGGTCAGCCTGCCGGATGGCGACACGGTCACGCTGCCGCGGCTTGCGCCAGTCTTCTCGGAGACCCCGGGGCTCACGCGGTGGCCCGGGCCTGCACTCGGCGCTCACAACGACGAGGTGTACGGCGGGCTGCTCGGCCTCTCCCGCGAGACGCTGGACGACCTGAAAGCGCGCGGCGTGATCTGAGGTAGGCCTGCCGCTCGACTTTCTACATTCGTGGGGGCCGGCTTAGCCGGCCCGCGGAGGTCCGCCTAAGGTCCGCCTAAAGGCGGACCCCACGTACGAGGGATCGGCCGGCGGGGCTAAAGCCCCGCCCTACCATCCACCGTTATGCTCGGCGGCACGGGATCGCTCTGCGGTGCGCGCCAGAAGTCCATCATCGAGACACGGTGGACGCAGCCGACTGTACAGAACGGCGCGCAGGATTTGGGCGTGAGGAACTCCCGCTTGATGTCGTCGTCTGTGTACTCGCTCAGCGGGATCCCTGGAGTGTTGCGTTGCTGTGAGCAGTAGTGGACGAGACCGTCCTCGCACACGTACAGATAGCGCGCCCCTGCACGGCAGCGCCACACGTTTGGCTTGCCTTCGGCGAGATTGTCCTGAAAGCCGCGGATTCCCGAATAGAGGTTCTTGACGATCTGCCAGGTGCCGCTGATCTCGCGGGACACGTCGTCGTACACACGGCGCTCCGCTGGACCGAGCGGCTTCAAGTGCCCGTTCCCGTCGTGGATGATGCCGATCGACGTCGAGAATCCGAGCGCGCGCGCGCGCCGCGTGATGGTGCGGGCATCCTCTGGATTCTTGATGCCGCCACCCACGACCGAGTTGATGTTGACATCGAAGAGCCCGTAGTCGCGGAGCCAGGTGAGCTTCTTGTCCAGCAGCCGCAGGCTCTACTTCGAGACCTCGTCAGGCTCCACGTTGTCGATGCTGATCTGGAGGAAGTCCAGCCCTGCCTCGTTGAGCGCGACAATGCGCTTCGGCGACAAGAGGTAGCCGTTGGTGATCAGGCCGGCCATCATCCCACGCGATCGAATGTGGCGAACGAGCCGGTCCAGATCAGGGTGGAGCAGCGGTTCCCCGCCGCTGAATGCGAGGACGGACGTGCGCAGCCGCGCGAGGTGATCGATGCGCGACAGCATGACCTCGGTCGGCACGGGCTGTGAGACCTTGTCGTACTCGTTGCAGTACCCGCACTCGATGTTGCAGCGACGCGTCGGGATGATGTGGACGAGCAGCGGATGGGAGGTCTCGACGAGTCCCCGTGCGAACTTCCGGACGAGCCGTGCCTTGCGCTCGGCGCGCACGCGCAGATGCGTCACGGGAGGTCGAGGCTGTGGCTGCGCCAGTGCCGTCGTGGACATGCTGAATGATCGACCCTGCGGAGATTGTAGCAGCCCGCCAGCCTCGAGGCGCCGACTGGCCCGGCGAATGGGCCAGAATCGGGGTTGACCGGGCCTCAATTGCTGGTCGACTGGGCCAGAGGCGTTCGGTCACGCAGCCGCTTTACTGCCGTTCCGACCTTGAACGAGGCGTCGAAGATCGCGCCGACGCGCAAGCCGCCGCGCAGCCGGTGCCGCCCCACCGCCCCCAGGCCCGCCGACGCAACGCAGCCGCACTGCGCGCAGTCAGGCTGCCCGCCAAACTGGCACGGGGTGACGCGCGCCTCGAGGTCTGACGAGAGGCAGGTCGTGGTCTTGGCGAAAATGCAGTCGTCTGGCGACAACGGCGGCGCCGCGTAGACCTCGATCATCCCCTTCGGCATGGCGAGCTTTGGATACTTGGTGCGGAGGCGAATGAGGTCGCGAACGACCCGTTGCCGATCGTCAGGCGTCAGCATCTCCGGAGACTCTTCGCCGACTTGCGGCGTGTAGAGGCTCACCCAGATCTGTCGGGTGTCGTCGTTGCGAGACCAGAAGTCGATGAACTCCTCGAGATAGCCGTCTCGGCCCACCTGCTGGCGTGTCACCGTGCAATGGACGGTGATCTGTTGGCCGACGATGTGCTTGAGGATGCGATCGTAGGTGGCCGGCTTGCGCCGGACGTCGTGCTCGGGCGGGAGCCCATCGATCGACACGACGATCTGAAGCCGGCGAATGTCGGCCCACTCGGTCGGAATCGGCCGGACGGCGCTCGTGACGAGCTGTGTGTAGATGCCCATCTCCGCGAGCTTCGGCAGCAGGACGTTGAGCTCCCGATACCGGACGAGCGGCTCGCCGCCAACAATCGACAGGTGAAGCGCGCGATGCTCACGGACGAGCTTGATCACCCCATCCACCAGCGCGTCGCCGCGATAGTCGCTCATCTCGCGCAGGTTCACCTCTCCACCGAGATGATCGTCTCCATACGCATAACAGCCAGGACACCGCAGCGGGCATTCACGGGTGATCTCGATCGATAGGTTGGGCGTGTAGCCGCGAAGGATGCGGCCCCACGCGCGAAGGATGCCTTCCATGTGCCTCCCTTGCCGACGCGGCACCCAGTATGACACAGGCGTCTACATGGGCAGTCGTAGCG
>JBOGIN010001205.1:0-5733 GCA_050742275.1 Vicinamibacteraceae bacterium | reverse complement strand
AGACCACGCCGGCCTCGCCGTCGCGCGCGAGTCCGGCGCGCCGGCGCGCGGCGAAGGCCGCGACGACGATGACCGGGTACGCGAGGTTGAGCGCCCAGGTGTCGACCGACCAGTCGGTCGGGAAAATGTAGTCCTTGTCCGCGAACGCGGCCATCCACGTTTCGTCCATGGGCGCAAGCGTCAGCGTTCCGCTGAACAGGACGAGCGCGCCTGCGAGCGCTGCGGCGGCGGCCGCGACGACGATCGGTCCTCGCAGGCGCGCCTCGTTCACGGCCAGCGCGACGCCCACCCACACGGCGAACCAGAGCGCCGTCGTCGGGTGAATCACGCCCGACAGCGTCACGAGTGCGACGGCGGCGAGGGTCCTCCGGCGCAGCACGGCGGCGAGCGCACACACACCGATGCCGAAGGCCAGCATCCGTGGATGGAAATATCCCTCGAGCGTGTTCGCACCGGTTTTCGCGATCCGGTGCCGGAGCGTCGCCGCGAACACGAAGGCCACGAGTGTCCACCGTCGCGCGGCGAATAATGAGCCGAACGACACGAGCCCACCGTACAGCACGACGATCGTCACGACGTAGCCCGCGGCGAACAGCGCCGCGAGCGAGAGGCCCGTGGCCTCGTGCACCGCCGCGAGCAGCTCGTCGAGGACGAACAGGCGGGATTGCGACGCGATTAGCGCGCCGTCGCGCGGAAACAGCGCCGGGTCCACGTCCTGTAGGATCGCCGGCACGTAGAACGCCTGATCGACGACGCCGTAGCGATAGCCCGCCGCGTTCAGCGTCGCGAGGAGGGCGAAGACGACCAGGCCCGCAGCGCCGCCGAGAAGACAGACGGCGCTGTGGCGCCACGAGCCGATTCCAGGAACCCACGATCGATTGGTGTGTTTCATGTGGATTGAGGGGGTCAACGCAAACACCCTATCGCACACGGTAAACGTCATACTCGATGGACTTCGCGCCGACCAGACGACCGCGTGCGATGAACAGATGTTGCATCAACCACGCGTAACCCGGAGCCGTCGTGTCGAACGTCAGCGCCATGCGCATATACTGGTCGTCCCACTGTGTTGATGCGTCGTGTTCTACGGCCCGGGCGAACGTGTCCGTCGCCTGAACGATCCCCTGATACTCGAGCAAGATGAGGGCTCCATCGCTCGTACGAAAAGGCAAGCGCACATGCGGCCGCCCGTATCCGTCGGGATACGGAGTGAACCAATCAATCCCCGACATTGCGCTGACCGCGTGAATCTCTGGCCCATCCAGCGTCGCGCGCGTCATTTGCCACCATTGACGCCTTGGATTCGGGGGTGAGTCGTCGCTCGCCAGCAGCGGTCCGGTCACTTCCAAACGGTAGGTCATTGCCGGCTCCAAGGTGATCATCGAGCGTCCTCCGATGCATCCGATCCATTGACCGACGGCTCGGTGTTGTTGCTCCAACCGTTCTTGGAGTGGACGGCACCCGTCGCCGTCACGATCGCTCCGGAGGCCATGCTAGCGCACAACCCAAGACGGTCTCAAAGCTCGTGTCCTGGCCGTTCCGAGCGACGGCCGCTGATGCCTCGATCGTCACACAGTTAAGCCTACACTTGACTATGTGTCAGCATTGGAAAATACTTAAGTCGATGCTTGACCAATCCGCGGTGGGCCGAGTGTTCCATGCTCTTGGAGATCCAACGCGGCGCGCAATCGTGGACCAGCTCTGCCGCGCGCCAAGGTCCGCCACGGACCTTGCTGAACCCTTGCACATTACCCTCGCAGCCGTTGTGCAGCACCTCCAGACGCTCGAAGAAAGCGGTCTGATTCGAACGACCAAGGTGGGCCGAGTGCGCACGTGTCGCATCGAGCCCGCTGGCCTGCAGGTCGCCCAGCGTTGGATTACGAAGCGTCGTTCCCTGTGGGAACGCCGCCTCGACCGGCTCGGTGCACTGCTCGCGATTGAGCGGAAGTAGCTGGGGGAGAATCGAGACAACACATGGCCGAACGAACCGTTGTTCACGACACCATCGTCACCGAGCGCACCTACGGCCGCCCACCGGATCGCGTATTCGCCGCGTGGCGCGACCCGGCGATCAAGCGCGAGTGGTTTGTAGAGGGCGAGGGCTGGCGAATCGAGGAGTACGGGCTCGACTTCCGCGTCGGAGGCCGCGAACATGGGCGATTTCACCGCGGCAACGGCCCCGAGACCCGCAACGAGACGGTCTATCTCGATATCGTGCCCGACCGGCGCATCGTGATGGCGTACACGATGGCCTTCGACGGCAAGAACATCTCCGCGTCTCTTGGCACGGTGGAATTCGAGGCCGTCGGCGCCGGGACAAAGCTTATCTACACAGAGCAGGGTGCGTTCTTCGACGGCGCTGACGGACCGTCGTCTAGAAGACACGGCTGGAATGGACTCCTCGAGCGTCTCGCGGCAACGCTCGGGTAAGAAGACGCGGCAGGCGGCGCCGAGGGTGCGGAGGAGGTGTGATGAGCAAGGTCGTGCTGGATGTGTCGATGTCGCTGGACGGATTCATCGCCGGTCCCAATGTCCGCGAAGCAGAGCCGATGGGGGACGGCGGCGAACGCCTGCACGAATGGATGTTCCGGAAGGGGCCCGACGCCGAAATCGACCTCGCCGTGCGCCGAGAATTCAACGCGACCGTTGGCGCCATCGTTGGCGCCACGGTCATCGGACGGCGCACGTTCGACGTCGGCGTGGGACCGTGGGGCGGCACGCCATGGCCGGGTATGCCAAGCTTCGTGGTCACCCATCGCACCCAGCCGGACCTGCTCGGTAAGAACGGCGGGACGTTTGCCTTCGATGGCCTGGAGGCCGGGGCCCGCCGCGCCAAGCAAGCCGCGGGCCACAAGGACGTCCTGGTGATGGGCGCGGAGGTCGCCCGGCAGTTGCTCAGAGCAGGCCTGCTCGACCAGCTACGAATCCACCTCGTTCCGATCCTGCTGGGCGATGGAACACCACTGTTCGACGGGGAGCGGGCCGAGCTGATTCCAGAAGGGAAGCCTGTCATCGGTACCGTGACTCACCTGCGCTTCCGTGTCGGCACAGCCTAGGCGGCAGCACCCATCGAAACGACGCGAGGAAGCGTTGTCGATTCTCCCGGTGCTTGTTCGACGTATCTGCAGAACCTCAAATCGGAGGCGGTCATGACTGGCGTTTCGACATTCTTTGTCACAGCACTCCTGCTCACCGGCTACACCCATGCCGCGGCCAAGCCGGTTGCCGGTCGCGTAAAGGTCAACGGCATGCAGATGTATTACGAAGTTTCCGGCGCCGGCGATCCGCTGGTCGTGCTCCACGGCGCCTACATGAACATCCCATCCATGGGCGCCATCATCCCCAAGCTCGCCCAGACCCACAAGGTTTATGCTGTCGAGCTGCAGGGCCACGGTCGCACCACCGATATCAACCGGCCGATCACCTACCAGAATCTGGCGGACGACGTGGCGGGCTTCATGGACGCGGTGGGCTTGAAGAACGCCGACGTGTTCGGCTATTCCATGGGCGCCATCGCCGGGCTGCAGCTCGCCATCCGCCACCCCCACAAGGTGAATCGGCTCGTCGCTGCGTCAGTTGCCTACGATGCCAACGGTTGGCAGCCGGAGTTCAAGAGCGCCATCCCGCAGATGAAGGTGGAGGAGATCGTCCGCATGCCATTCGCCGCGGACTATCGCAAGCTCGCCCCGAATCCCGACGGGTTCCCCGCGCTGGCCGAGAAGCTGATCGCGCTCGAGAAGAAGCCGATGGCGTGGGAAGCAGAGGCGCGGGCGGTGAAGACACCTGTCCTCATCATCACCAGCGACGCCGATGTCGCAACGCTCGAGCATTCGGTCGCGATGTTCCGCCTGCTCGGCGGCGGCATCATGGGCGACATGGGCAAGCCGTTGCCGGCGTCTCGCCTCGCCGTCTTGCCGGCGACGTCACACACCGCCGTCATCACGCAGCCGGTCCTGCTTCATGCGTTCATCGAGCCGTTCCTGAAGGGTGAGACGCCGAAGGGAATGTTCGAGAAGACCTGACCACGTATGGTGCGCTACGGCGCCAGGTTAGACCTCGTGGCCGTGCGCATCAGGGCCAGACCGAACCAGACGGTCCACAAGCACATGACGAACGACGACGCTACCCAAAGCAGGTTCCCGAAGGGGATTCCGGGCCAGACTCCCAGAGCCCACCCCGCGAACGAGGCGACCCCGGCGACGGCGGCAATCGACGAGGCCCACACGGGCGTCGCCCGCGGGCGGGTTCGTGCCTCGTTGGCCGCGATCACGGCGATCGCCAAGGCCAGGAAGGTAAACCCGGCGGCTTTTGCTTCCGCGAAGGCCCACCATGCCTCGAACATCGCTGCACTCCGGAAGCGGCGGCGTCGGCGATCACGGTGACCTCTGCCACAGCCGTGGTCATGGTCCACAAGGCACCTACCGGCAGCACGGCCCACGCCGACATAGAGCGCGGCCGCGACGGCCGCCACGGGCAACAGGGCGAGCACGCCCACGAGGGTCACACCTACCTGCCCCACGGCCATCGCGACAATCAGCTCGACGCCAGCGAGTACGCGGCCGTGCAGAAAGAGACGCGCCTTGTGGATGGCGTCGGACGCGTGACGGTTCTCGAGGACGGCAATACGCAACGCGAACGCGTACACGACGTAGAGGGTGATCAGCCACGGAACGCCGACCAGGACCGCAGGGACGGCGACCAACGCAGCGGTCAGCCCAGAGATCAAACCGAGCGCGAAGAGCCAGCCGGGAGCGGAGAGGAGAGCGACGCTGAGCACGCCCGCGGCGAAGACCAGAAGCTTGATGCGCAGCACGACGCCGAAGTGCGACCATCCCAACCGCATCCCCTCACGAACGGTCATGTCCCCGCGCGAGACACCCTCGATGAGGGCGCCCTCGCTGATGATGTTCATCAGCAGCGCCCCGATGCCGGCCGCCACCGCGACGACCAGGACCGCGATGAACCACACCGGAGGATCGGATTCGCCGCCGCCGCCGCCAGAGCGGTAACTGACACACCGTTCCCGCCGCCGGCCACGAAGAGCCCAAAAACCCACCACGCCTTGCGATCCCACGCCAACCGCGCGCTGTCCTTGATGACCCGAATCATATCCATGACTTTCTCCCATTCTCCTGCGACCTTAGCGCCTCGTTCGAGGCTTCATGAAGAGAAAGCCGGTGAGGAGGTCAGGTGTGACAAAGAAGACTTGCTGTCCTGGTCGTGCGCTCGCTTTAACTTTGCAACATAAAGTACATTGCGAACGTGTCCCCTGCGGAGTGCCGACCATGAAGAGAGCCATAATCTCAGGCGGGACGTTCGTGACCGTGCTCGTCCTCCCCGTTCTCGCCGAAAACCACCGGGCCCTCGGGCAGGAGGTCGACGCGCGGGCGGCGACCTCGCCCGCGACCACCCCCTCGACCGCGTCGCCGGAGGAGGGTAACCAGGGCTTCCTCTACGGCCGCGTCACCAGCGATGACGGCGCCACATACGAGGGGCGGCTGCGCTTCGGAGGAGACGAGGAGGCGTTCTGGGGCAACTACTTCAACGGCTTCAAGGACGAGAACCCGTGGGCCACCCACGCGCCGCTCGAGCGGCTAACTCAGAAGCGCCGCCCGGTCGAGATCTTCGGGTTCGAGATCCCTCTCTGGGAGCGTCAGATAGACCTCGGCCGGCCAGTGAGGGCGCGCTTCGGCGACATCGCGCGCATCGAGGCGCGCGGCCGCGACGTGCGGG
>JBOGIN010001204.1:0-4920 GCA_050742275.1 Vicinamibacteraceae bacterium | reverse complement strand
GCCTTCAGGCCGCGCGAGCGACCCTGCGGGGCGCGCTCGCAAATCCGCCGTTCCTACGTCTGTAGGCGCGCCCGAAGCTCCAACAGATTTTCCTTCAAGACGTACCCCTGTGCACCCGCCTGTCGGGCGGCATCGCGCAGCCTGTCATCGTCGTACTGCGTCACGATGAGCACGCGCGCCTCGGGAAACAATTCGAGAATGCGCCGCGTCGCCATGAGGCCGTCCATCGTGGGCATCGAGATGTCCATCAGGACCCAATCCGGTCGATGGCGAGCATACGCGGCCAGCGCCTCGGCGCCATCCTCGCATTCAGAGATCGGATCGGCGAGGTCGGCAATGACGCGTCGGATCATACGTCGCATCTGTTCGCTGTCGTCGATGAGCAACACGGAAGGCATGTGGTTGGGGGCGCGATCACGGGACACCGAGATGAGACGGGCCGGCGCTGGGGAGACACGTTCCGGCCCGTCTCGCACGAGGGCGCCTGGATGTGTGCGGCAGGCGCCCCCGTTTTCCTGGACCAGCGGATAGGGCTGCGGGTCACATTCACTCCAGCAACGGCAGTGCTGGCGTGGCGCTGCCGGTGGTGAGCGGTTTGCCGTCGGGTGAGGCGTAGGCCGCGCCCTCGACCACCAGCGGCACCGGCGTGTCGCCGGCGGTGCTCTCGACGCGCACGGCCACCGGCGCGTCACCCGCGTCGCGGAACAGGTCCAAGAGCCGGAGCGTCGTGCGGCTCCACGGGCCGAGCGGCACGGTCACCGGGGCGCGCGCACCCTCGGGCGTGATGAGCGTGACCGTGGCCTCCGCCGCCGCGGCGTTCGGATTGGCGATGAGGACGTAGGCCTCGGCGCTATCGGGCCCGCCGAGCGTGAGTCCGGCGAGGCCCCAGCGCGTGGCGGGGCGCGTGGCGCCGGTGCTGACATGGCCGCCGTCCCAGGCGCCGGTGGCGCCCCACCACATGGCGCGCTCGGCGAGGATCGGCGTCTCGCTCTGGACGCTGATGGCGACCTGCGTCGCCGCGAGCGCGGCATCTTCCTGATCCACCCAGATCGTGCGGCGGCTCTCCGGTCCGAGCGTATAGGTGCGCTCGAGTGGTTCGCCGGTGGGGAGGAGATAGCGCACCGTGGCGTCGACCGGCGCCGTGCTCGGATTGGCGAGCAGGAGGAAGAGGTCGAAGAAGGCAGTGGCGCCTTCGGCAAAGTGCCAGGATTCCGCCGGACCGGTCACGGCCGGCGCCATGGTGCCCGCCGTAAGCGGCTGCGCGGCGTTGGTGGTGAGATAGAGCGCGCGCTCGGCGACAATCGGGACGCCGTTGGTCGAGACGATGCGCGCGCTGACCTCGGCGGTCCCGAGCTCCGGATCGGGCGTGACGCCGTCGGCGGCGACGTTGACGAAGACGGTGCGGCGCGTGTGCGGCCCGACCGTATAGGTGCGGGTCACGGGGGACTGCTCCCCGCCGCGGTAGTAGGTCGCCGTGACGTTTGCCGCGGCGTCGCCGGGATTGTAGAGCAGGTAGAAGAGTTGGAAGGTGCCGGTGGCGCCTTCGGTGAACCACCACGCGGTCTGCGGCGTGGCGACGCCGGCACTTTCGTGGCGGCCGTAGTGCCGATCATCCCACCGCATGGTGCGCGAGGTGACCAGCGTCTGGTCCGCCTCGATGGCGGTGGCAAACCCCACCCACGCGGCCGGCAGGAGCGTTTCGGGATCGACGATGACCTGGGCTCCTGCGGGAATGGCAACGGTGTGGGGGACGACCTCGCCGGTCTCGCCGGCAAGGGACAGCGTGGCGGACGCCTGCACATCGGTCGGATTGAAGAGGGCAAAGGTGGTGTCGAAGAACGGGCCGACGGCGCCCTCGCCGAAATAGCGGGTGTACGTCGCGGTCAGCGGCGTCGCGGTAAAGGTGGTCGTCTCATCGGCCTCGAGCGGATCGAAGCTTCGCGAGGCGGGCTGCACATCGTAGTCGGGATGCGTGGGCGTGACCGTGTAGCTCCCGCCCCAGGTGAGCCCGTCAAACGCGAATGCGCCGTCGGCGTCCGTCGTCACCTCATCCTGGGCGTCGCCGCTCAACGCGACGGTGACGCTTGCGAGCGGCGTGTTCTCGTCATCGAGCACGGTCCCGCTGATGGTGAGCTCGATGGCCGCGGCGGTGAAATCAGCGGTGGCGTTCCCGCTGAGGTCCTCGAACGGCTGCGACTGGGGGGCGAAGGTGTACCCGCGCAGGTTCGGGGTCACGGTGTAGTCCGCGCCCGCGGCGAGGCCTGCGAATGTGTACGTGCCCTGGTCATCGGTCGTCGTCTCCGCGGCGCCCGGCCCGCCCGTCAGCATCACCGTGACCCCTGCCAGCGGCGTGTCCGTGTCATCCGTGATCGTTCCGCTGATGGTCCACGTCGGAGGCGCCACGCCGGTGCCGGTCAGCGCCACCGTTGCCGGACTGTCCAGGCCGTTGTGGGGAACCTCGAGAGTTGCAGTTTTCGCCCCGGTGGACGTCGGCGTGAAGCGTAGCTCGATCTCGCAAGAGTCGCCGGCCCCGAGCTCAGCGTCAGCGCAGCCGCCGTCGACGACCGTGAACTGCGTTGAATCGTCGCCTGTGAGCGTTGCCGGATCGACTATGAGGGTACCCTCGCCAGCGTTGGTAACCATCACCGTCTTGGTGGCGGACGGCTCGCCGACCATCACCTCACTGAAGTCGATCGTCTCTGGGGCGATACCAGCCGCGGGCGGATCGGCGCCGAGGCCGACTGCCACGCCCTCGGGGGCATTTGCGCCGATGATGAAACTCTGATCGGGCACGGTACCGTCGAGGTTCGCCCGGCCGATAGTGCCGTTGCCAAGGTTCGCCCAGTAGACGTAATTGGCGTCGAGCGCCACGCCGACGGGGCTTCTCGCGCCGGTGATGAAGCTCTGGTCCGGGTCGCTACCATTGAGGTTCGCGCGACCGATCGTGTCGGAGTTGTAGTTCGTCCAGTAGATGTGGTCGGCGTCGACCGCCACGCCCTGGGGGACATTTGCGCCGATGATGAAGCTCTGGTTCGGCGCGCTGCCGTCGAGGTTCGCGCGGCCGATCGTGCCGCCAGCGTAGTTCGTCCAGTAGATGTAGTCGGCGTCGACCGCCACGCCGCTGGGGTTCATCGCGCCGGTGATGAAGCTCTGGTCCGGGTCGCTGCCGTCGAGGTTCGCGCGACCGATCGTGTCGCCGCCCCAGTTCGCCCAGTAGATGTAATCGGCGTTGACCGCCACTTCATTGGGGCGGCTCGCACCGGTGATGAAGCTCTGGTCCGGGTTGCTGCCGTCGAGGTTCGCGCGGCCGATCGTGCCCGCCTCGGTGTTCGCCCAGTACACGTAATCGGCGTTGACCGCCACGCCATCGTGGCGGCTCGCACCGATGATAAAGTCTTGATCTGGTTCGGTGCCGTCGAGATGCGCACGGCCGATTGTGCCGCCGTCACCGTTCGCCCAGTAAATGTGTGTTGGCGGCGCCTGGGCCAACGCGGGGGTTGCTTCCACCCACGGCGCCGCCGCCATGAGCAGGGCAGCAAGGATCCGCAGCGCTCCCCAGAACGAGCGGCGGCGGGAGACGCCGGCGCGACGACCGAATTCGATTCCACTCGCTCTCTTAACCATGTGTCCCTCCTAATGCGGGCGCGAGTTCCAGACCAGCCGGCGGAGGCCCAGTCCCGTATGCCAACGCGGAACGTCGACAGCCATCGGAGAGCCACGGGCGTGTCCCTCCTCCTGACATCGTGAGGAACCGCGCCATGACCCGCGAACGCTTCTGACCCGCGTCAGTATGGAAGGGCTCCCGAGACGAGGGAATGGAGGAAAGTACCGTATTCGTCTAGGCAGGATTGCCTATTTTGCCTAGGTAGGATTGCCTATATCCCAGCTCAGCTCCCGTGGCGGAGCGGGGCAGGAGGACGTGCCTGCGCTGTCGCTCGACGGCCCCGAGCCCAGGGCAATTTTCTGCTGACTGGATCGGCAGCCCCACGCGAGCAGCCCACCCATTCAGGCGCCGGTCGGATTGTCACCGTGCGGATGCACCCGATGACCCTCATGGAGCGAGAGCGCGGTTCACCTACGGTCAGTCTCGCGAGGCTGCTGTCCGGCCAACGTCCCCCGTCGACGGAGAGACCACGGTCTCACTCGAAACCTACGTGCAAGAGATCGTCGCATCTGGCTTTCCTGGGCTACGTCATCTCACCGGCGGGGCCCGCTGTGCCCAGTTGGACGGCTATCTGGCTCGTATCGTCGAGCGAGATTTCGAAGCGGTCGGGCGCCAGGTTCGGAACCCCGCGGGCCTGCGGCGCTGGCCCCGCCAGAACAAGGGCAGTTGATGCGGTGATGCATGCTTGGTATGATTGAGCATCATGCGGACAACGATCACGCTCGATGATCGGCTCTTGGCGCAGTTGAAGAAGCGCGCATCAGCGTCGGGTACCTCCGTCAGCCGCCTCATCGAACAGGCGATTCGCCTCCTCATGCGAACGCCACCAGCGGGAAGAGCGCGGCCGCGCTTCGAGCTGGTCACGTTCGGCCAGGGAGGTCACTTTTCGCGACAGAACATCGACAGGACGTCCTCGCTGTTCGAAGCCGATGATGTCGCTCGCTTCGGGCGACGCCTGTAGCGATGCAGTTGCCCGACGTCAACGTCCTCATCTACGCCCATCGCGAGGATGCCCCCGAGCACGATCGCTACGCGGCGTGGCTCAGGGCCCTGACCGAGGCGGACGAACCGTTTGCGCTGTCGGAGGTCGTACTCGCCGGCTTTCTGCGCATTGTCACCAACGCCAAGATCTTCGATCCGCCGACGCCGATGGAAACGGCCGTCGCGTTCTGTCAGCGTCTCGTCGATTGGCCGCGTGCGGTGATGATCGCGCCAAGCCGGCGGCACTGGGACATCTTCGTCGGCCTGTGTGCGAG
>JBOGIN010001203.1:0-8967 GCA_050742275.1 Vicinamibacteraceae bacterium | reverse complement strand
AGTTTATTCGCACGCTCTTTAGGCCGCGCGAGCACAAAGCGCAAGCCCCCTTCCCCTTGCTACGAGGGTGGCGTGATCTCGGGTGGCGCTGCGCCGGCCTCCGCCTTCTGTGCATCTATCCGCTGCTTGATCGCCCGGTATTTCTCGAGGGCCGCACGGGCATCATCCGGCCGCTTGCTGCGCTGATACGCCTGCGCGAGCTGGTAGTGCAGGCTGCCATCCTCGTCTGTCGACAGCGCCGCTTCGAGATGCGGAATCGCGGCGGCCGCCTCTCCCTTCAGCATGAAGGCGCGGCCGAGCGCTGCCTGCCCCTCCGCTGGGGCCCCTTTGGCGTCCACGGCACGCTCGAGATACGGAATCGCCCGATCGACCTGTTGCGCGGCGAGCAGCGCACTGCCATAGAGAAAGAGCAGCTCCGGATCGTCGGACGCCGTCCTCAGCAGCTTTTCGGCGATCGGCAGCACGGCTTCGTGATCCCGCGCCAGGTGCAGCGCCATCGCCAGCTCTCGTTCGAGGCCCGGCTCATTTGGCACGAGCTCGAGCGCCGCGCGAAGCTCCTCGACGGCCTCCAGCGGTCGATTCTGGTCCATGGCAATGCGCGCGCGAACCGCATGGAGCTCGACGGAGGGCGGCAGCTTCTCGAGGCGCGCAAAGGCCTGCGTCGCCAACTGGTTGAGGGCGCGCGTGCGCCAGTACCACGCATCGGCCGTCCGCGCGTTCCTCGTCAACCGCTTCGTCTCGGCGAGCTCTCCCTTCAGGAAGGCACAGGCGGCCCGCGCGCGCGTGCAATCCGGGGGCCGCTTGCGAGCGTTGGCGCGCTCGGTGGCAGCCCAGTCGGCGTGGCCGCTCGCAAGGTAGATCTCTGCGATCGTGTCGCGGACGCCGGGAAGGTCCGGGAGCGCCGCCTGCGCGTCGCGGCAGAGCGCGAACGCCTGCGGCAGCTTGCGATTCGCCACCAGCACCTCTGCGATGATCAAGGACACGTAGGGCGAGCCTGGCGCGACCTCCTGCAGCTCAGCGAAGCTCTGTCGCGCTCCCCCCTCGTAGCCGCGGCCCAGTCCTGCCCAACCACTCGGTGACTCCGACGCCGCCTGGGTGAGCTGTTCGAACCGTTCCGTCGCCTCGTCCCACCGCTCTGCCTGCAGCAACGCTTCACCGAGCGTCTGGATGGCTTGCGCGTTGTCCGGCTGCTTCGACACGACCTTCTCGAGCGGATCGATTGCCCGCTCTGGCTGCCCGAGATCGAGGTACACGGTGCCAAGGAAGAGCTGCGCGGGGAGCAGGGACGGGCTCAGTTGCGTCGCCCGCTCGAGCGCCGGCAGCGCCGCTTGCGGCTGCCCCGCCATGGCGCGCGCCATGCCCAGGTTCATGTGCAGCCCTGCCTCGTCTGGGTGCTCGCGCAGGATCTGCTCGTAGAGCTTGGCTGCCTCGTCGAATCGCTCGGAACCCATCGCCTCCTTGGCGCGCCGGGCGAGCTCGACGGTGCGGTCTTCCTGCGCCGCCCGCTGACCAGGCCATGCATGAGCGTGCGCGGGCGCTCCTAGCACGAGCGATCCCAGCAGGAGCAGGGTGGACATTTGATCATTCTCCCGCCTCGAGCCGGCAGCCCCCTTCGGCGTCTCTAGTCTTTATAATCGTACTAGTGGTTCTGTCTGCCCGCATGTTCGTCGTCTCGCTGCTCCTGCTGCTGGCTGCGGCAAGCGCGCGCGCGCAAGAGCTGGACGTCAGCGGTCTGCTGGACCAGGCCGTCGACACGGACGCACCGCTGCCAGACACGGAGTGGTTCATCGAGCAGGTGCACGCGCGCCTCAAGACGGATGAAGAGCTTCTTCGTCAATACACGTATCGCGAGCGGCGGCGGGACATCAAGGTGAGCAAGCTGGGCAAGGTGTCCCTGAGCCCCGTGCGCGACTTCGAAGTCTACCCCTCGTCAGTGCCCGGTGAGACCTACAAGCGGCTGGTCGCCGTCGACGGGAAACCGTTGGATGCCGCGACGCTCGCGAAGCAGGACCAGGAGCACCGCGACGACCTGTTGGAGCGTCGCGACGAGCTGGAACGGGAGACGCCTGACGAGCGCGCCGAACGGCTCGAGAAACAAACCAAGGAGCGTCGAGAGGAGCAGGAGCAGCTCGAGGACGGCTTCCGGGTATTCGATATCGAGCTCATCGGCCGGGACACGGTCGACGGGCGGCAGATGATCGTCGCGGAGCTCACCCCCCGGCCCGACGCGGATCCGAAGACGCGCATCGGAAAGGCGATGAAGAAGATGCGTGGGCGTGCGTGGGTCAACGAGCAGGACTTCGAGATTGCCCAGGTGGCGGTCGAGGTCATCGATGATGTCAAGATCGGCTGGGGAATCATCGGCCGTCTGCATGCGGGCAGCGAGCTCCTGTTCCAGCGCAAGAAAGTCAACGACGAGATCTGGCTCCCGTCGCTCATACACGTGAAGATGTCAGGCCGCACGCTGATTTTCAGGAAGTTCGACCTCCACACGACTACCGAATACTCCGATTACCGCAAGTTCTCCGTCGAGACGAGCGTGCGCGTGTCGAAGCCGCCAGCCCACGACGACCATCCGTGACAGAGGGTCCCTTCCCTTTATCCCTCCATCGTCGAATGTCGCAGCGACACCGGCTTTGCCTTGGCACGCCACCGCATGTTCAGCAGCTCGACGAGCAGCGAGAAGGCCATGGCAAAGTAGATATATCCCTTGCTGACATGCTGCCCGAATCCCTCGACCACGAGCATCATGCCGATCAGGAGGAGAAACGCCAACGCCAGCATCTTGATGGTGGGGTGGCGATGAACGAAGTCGCTGACGGGGCCGGCGAAGGCGAGCATCACACCGGCCGCAACGAGCACGGCAATGACCATGAGCGGCACGTGCGTCGTCATGCCGACCGCGGTGATCACCGAGTCGAGTGAGAACACGATGTCGATCAGCATGATCTGGAAGACCACGCCGGCGAGCGCCGAGGCGCCACGAGCGTTGGCGGCGTGCTGTTCGCCGCCTTCGAGCTTGTCGTGGATCTCGTAGGTGCTCTTGCCAATGAGAAACAAGCCGCCCCCGATGAGGATGAGCTGCTTGCCCGACAGGCTGTAGCCGGCCAGTGTGAACAACGGGCGGGTCAGCGTCATGACCCACGAGATGCCGAGCAGCAGCAGGACGCGCGAGACGACCGCCATCCCGATTCCGAGGCGCCGCGCGCGCGGCTGCTCGGCCGCCGGCAACCGGCCCGCGAGGATGGCAATGAAGATGATGTTGTCGATGCCGAGCACGATCTCGAGCGTGACGAGCGTGATGAGCGTGATGAAGCTCGCCATGCTGACGAGTCGGCGCTTGCCGGAGCGCCGGCCTGCTCGGCCAGCCCGAGCGCAATGGTGCCAACAGAGCCAATAACATGGAGCACGGTAGTGTTCTCTCACATTGGTTTAGGCGTCAGGGGGCAGGGATCAGGGGTCAGCAGGGATCAGGCGTTAGGCGTCACCCCTGCTGATCCCTGAGGCCTGACGCCTACTGATCCCTGACGCCTGACCCCTGACCCCTGCCTATCCGCGGGCGCGCTTCCGCGCCGTCGTGCGTGTAGCCGCTGCCTTCGGGAGATCCGCCTTGGCGGTGCGCTTTCGCGTGTCGCTCACCTGATTGAGGCTCCGGCGTAGCGCGTCCATGAGATTCACGACTTTCTGCGGCGCCTCTTCGGGCGCCGCGACGACCTCCTCACCCGCGACCTTTGCGTCGATGATCCGCCGGAGCTCTTGTTGGTACTCGTCCTTGAAGTCCTTGAGATCCAGCTGCGACTCGAACGAGCTGATCACCTGCTGCGCCAGCTTCACCTCGGCGGGGTTCGGCTTCCCAGGAAGGCTTTCGAGCTCGTCGATGACGCCCATCTGACGTACCTCGTCTGCGCGCCGGAGCGTGTACATGACGAGCCCCTTCTCCCGCGGCGCGACGGCCACGAGATACTCACGACCGTAGAGGGCGAGCTTGCCGATGCCGACCTTCCCCTTCATGCCCTCGCGCATGACGCCGAAGGCTTCCGCCGCGACGGGACCGTCAGGAGCGAGATAGTATGGTTTTTCGATGTAGACCGGGTCGATGTCCTCCTGGTCGGCGAACTGAACGAGGTTGATCACACGCGTGGACGGCGGGCGCACCTTCTCGAGGTCTTCATCGTTGATGACCACATAACGGCCCTTTTCGAACTCGTAGCCGCGGACGATCTCATCCTTCGACACCTCGCGGTCGTGCGTCGGGCACCACTTCTTGTACTGGACGCGTGTCTGGCACTCGTCGTGGAGCTGGTTGAAGCTGACGGTGCCGGCCGAGTCCGTGGCGGGGAACACCCGCACCGGGATGTTGACCAAGCTCACCTTGAGAAACCCTTTCCACGTAGGTCGTGCAGCCATTCAGAGGCCCTCCAGTGGCTCTCGCCTGCTATCGGCTTATGTTAGCTCAAGGTTTACGGCAACAGGGCCGGCCGATGGCCGGCACGGTCAAAGCCGCTCTACCGTTAAGATCCGCGGTAGGCGGCCCTTTGGGAGGGCCGTCCTGCTCGAGCCCGAACGTGTATGCCACCCGTAGCGACACAATGGCGTGAGGCGCCTTCCCGCGTGCGGCCCATGTTGGCCGTGCCGGGTGAGCTCACCTCGGAAGCCGAGCTCCTGGACGAGCGGATCATCTTCGAGCCCAAGTACGACGGCATCCGGGCCATCGTCACGGTCGAGCCGGCGGCGCCGGCGGCGCGGGTGGCCATCTACTCCCGCAACGGCAACGAGAAGACCGCGCAGTTCCCCGAGATTGCGCGCGAGCTGCGTCAGCTCGGGCAGGGCCTCGACAAGCCGGTCGTCTTCGACGGCGAGATCGTGGCCCTGGACGAGCAGGACCAACCAGCCGGATTCGAGCGCCTGCAAGGACGGATGCACCTCACCGGGACGCGCGAGATCGACGCGCGCGTGCGCGCCCAGCCCGCCGCCCTTCTGCTGTTCGACCTGTTGCGCGATGGCGGCGACGACCTGCGCGGGCTGCACCTGACGACGAGGCGTGCGCGCTTGGACCGGCTGCTCGCCACGGCAACCTCTCCCAAGGTGCGCCTCGGCTCGTATACGGCCGGCGACGGCAGACGGCTCTATCGCGAGGCCCAGCAGCGCGGCCTGGAAGGTCTCATTCTCAAGCGCGCCGACTCACGATACGAGAGCGGCAGACGGAGCGCAGCCTGGCGCAAGGTCAAGATCCTTCGCCAGCAGGAGGTCGTGATCGGCGGCTGGACGGCGCCGCGCGGCGCGCGCGCGCACATCGGCGCTCTGCTCATGGGTGTCTGGGTGGACGACAGTAGCGCCAGCCGCAGAGGCACGCGGGCGGGTCGACCGCTGCTCTTCGTCGGCGCCGTCGGGACAGGCTTTTCGGATGCGGAGCTCGGCCGGCTCTCGCGGCTGCTGACCAGTCGCGCGACGGAACAGTGTCCGTTCGTCAACGGGCAGGACACACCACCAGGCTCGCACTGGGTGAAGCCGGAGATGGTGGTGCAAGTGCGGTTCACGGAGTGGACCAGCGATCGCAAGCTGCGCCACCCTGTCTACCTGGGCGTGCGTGACGACAAGGCGCCGCACGAGGTGGGCATCGAGCCGGTGCCGACCCCGCTGGCGCTGGCGACACCGCCCGAGCGCCGAAGGACCGAGGCGACGAGCGACGAGACCACGGCGACAGAGCGGAACCGGCGCACGGCCAAGAAGACGTCTGGCCCACGGCGGGCATTGAGCCGCGGGGAACGCGCTCCCGCGTTCCACGTCGATGCCGCTGGGGAATCGCTCATCTCTCACCTCCACGCGCTCGAAGAGTCGCGGCGTGACGGCACGCTGGTGTTGCCGAGCGGCGGGACGCTCGACGTCACGAACCTCGCCAAGGTGTTCTGGCCGCAGGGCAATCTCACCAAGGGAGACCTCCTCCGATACTACGCGCGGTTCTCACCCTGGTTGCTGCCGGTCGTGGACGATAGGCCGCTGGTCATGAAGCGGTTTCCCAACGGCGTCAACGGCAAGGCGTTCTACCAGCAGCGGGCCCCAGACGAGGCGCCGCCTGGCGTGCGCGTTGACGAGATCGAGGAGCATACGAGCGTTGGGGTCGAGCGCACACCGAGATTGGTGGGCGGCGCGCTGGAGACGCTGCTCTACATGGCGCAGCTCGCCGCCATCTCGCAGGATCCCTGGTTCTCGCGCCTGAGCTCGCCCGAGGTTGCGGATTTCGCCGCGATCGACCTCGACCCGATGCCGGGAGCGTCGTTTGCCGACGTCCTCGACGTCGCACGCTGGGTGCGCGACGAGCTCCAGAAGATCGACTTCCCGGGCGTGCCGAAGACCTCCGGCTCGCGCGGCCTGCACATCTACCTGCCGTTGCCGCCGGGCACCAGCTATCAAACCGGCCAACTTCTCTGTCGCATCGTCGCGACGCTCGTCGCCGCGAAGCATCCGACGCACGCGACGGTCGAGCGGCAGGTCAGCGCGCGCGGCCGCACGGTCTACGTCGACTATCTCCAGAACATCCTGGGCAAGACGCTCGCGTCGGCCTACAGCGTGCGAGCGACGGCGTTTGCCGGCGTCTCGACACCGCTCGCCTGGGACGAGCTCGATGACGGCATCGCACCAGAGGACTTCAGGCTGACCACCGTGGATGCGCGGTTTCGGCAGGTCGGCGACCTCTGGGCCTCGCTCAGAACGACCAGGCCGCCGGACATGCACACCGTGTTGGAGCGGTTGGGAAGTCTTTGAAGAGTAGATGAGGCACGCGCGGCCTGAAGGCCGCGCGCTACAATGCGGGCGCCATTCCCCTCCGTAGCGCGCGGTCTTTAGACCGCGCGGAATGACGGACGCTTAGAAATACGCCTTGATCCCGAGCTGGATTCTGCGGTTGCCGGTCCGTTCGAGGATCTGGCCGAAGTCGGCATCGCTGAAGTCGTCCTCGGGGCTCACCAGACTGGGATGGTTGAAGAGGTTGTACGCTTCGAACCGCAGCTCGAAGCGACGATCGCCGACAACGCGGAACTGCTTGAGCAGCGCGGCATCCACGTTCCAATCACCCGGGCCGAAAACCGCGTTGCGCGACAGCGTCCCGAAAACGTCGTGATTGGTGCCGCCACCCGGCAGCGCAAACGCGGCCGGATCGAACCACAAATATCTGCCGTCGTCGAGCTCTGTCTCCGGATACTGGATCTCGCCGGCCAGGTCCGGCCTGTCGCCCGTCACGCCGTCGAAGTTCCAATCGGTTCCGAGCGTGATGTTCTGTGGCTCTCCGCTCCGTGCGCGCACGCTGCCGGAAACCTGCCAGCCTCCCAAGAGCGTGGACGCCAGCGTGTCGCGATTGCTGAAGAACGGCAGGTCCCACGCAACGAAGGCCCGAAACGTGTGGCGGCGCTGGTTCTCGCCACGCTCACCCGCGATGTCCAGCGGATTGGCGGCTTGCTGGTTCCCTTGACCGGTCGGATCGGCGTCCGCGGTGTCGTATCCCGTGGCGAGCACGTAGCTCACCCGAGCGGTCGCGCCGCCGCCATGCAGCGTCGAGCTGAGCTGCAGCGCGTCGTACCAAAGGCGTGCGGTGGAGCTGATCTCCATGACATTGGCAAAGTCAGGAATTGGCCGGCGCGCGTTGATGTTTGCCGTCGTGTCGTCGGCGCCCTCGCGGTACTCCGCGAAGTTGATGGGGAGGAGCTGGGTGAACTTGTGACCGCGGTTACCGACGTACGCGGCCGTGACGGACACGCCGTCGAGCACCTGTCGCTCCACCGCCAGGTTCCACTGAAGGCTGTATGGTGTCTCGAAATCCTCCGCGTAACCCGTGGCTGCGTACGGCGGTGTCCATGCAAAGTTGCTGATGTTCTCGCTCGTCAGCGGGGTGGGCGGCGACGCGTAGCTCGGCTCCAGACTGGTCAGCCACGGGTCGCTCAGGCGGCCGCCGCTGCCAAACACCTCCGGCCGCCAGGGGTTGTTCTCGGCGCTCCAGATGAAGAACTGACTGGGATTGTACGAATAGTACCATCCCACGCCGGCGCGCACGGCCGTCCGGCCGTCGCCCTGCACGTCCCACGCGAGGCCGAGGCGTGGCGCGAAGTTGTTGCGGTCTGGCTCGAAGAATCCATCCTCCAGCCCCTCGTCGCCGGCAAAGGCGAAGTTGGTTGGCGCGTTCGGGAATCGGCTCGACCGATGTCCCAGCCGAAATGCCACCTGCTTGTCGTCCCGCTCGTGCGGCTGCAGGTAGATTTCGTATCGAAGGCCTGGCGTCAGCGTCAGACGAGGCGTGAGCCGCCACTCGTCCTGGACGTACCCGAAGATGTTCCAATTGACGACGTCGTAATCCAGGATGCCCGACGCCGAGTAGCTGACGGCTGGCGTCGTCCGCCCCATCATGAAGTCCGCGAAGGCAAAGGCGAACTGATCGTCCTCCGGCGGCGCGTCGAGCCCCGCGGAATGCCGCCCGTCGAACTCGAAGTACATCCGCTCGGTGTCGTCGTATTGCCGGATGTTCTGCCGCTGCAGCTCGACACCGAACTTCATGTTGTGCCGCCCCGCGATCCACGACAGGTTCGACACCGCCTGATAGTTGGCCTGGTTGAACAGGCTCAGAAAGCCGTTGCGGCCATTGGGGCCGTTCTCGATCGTGAGGTGCGGCAGATATCTGCGCGCGCCCTCCTGGCTAATCGGGTAGTTCTGGGCGCCGAAGTCCGCGAGGTTGCTGCCGATGTTCTCGGTCGTGCGATCCGCATCCAGGCGGGCGACGCTCACGCGCGATTCCATGACCATCCGAGGCCCGAGAATCCAGGTGTGCCGAGCGGCGGCGGTGTACTGCCGCGACTCGTTGAGTTGCGGCCCCCAGGCTGGAATGTTATTGGTCGCCGACGGGCGTCCACCGGGATCCGGTATCGTCTGGCTGCCCCATGTCGTGAAGTATGTGAGCTGCAACGTATGCGCAGAGCCGAGATG
>JBOGIN010001202.1:0-2461 GCA_050742275.1 Vicinamibacteraceae bacterium | reverse complement strand
CCACAGGCGTGTTCGTTGCGAGATCGACCAAGTACCGGCCTTCGTCCAGTTCGACTTCGACCGGCCCCGACCGCGCTCTGCTCTGAAGATTGAAGGCAAAGACCATGTCACTTTCAACCGCGACATGCTGCACGAGGCGGTTGAGCGACCGCGCCAGGATGTTCCGCGCGCTCAAGTTGGCGTCGAGCGCATAGTTCTCCTTGATCTCCCATTGCCGCGTGACGAGCTCGCGCCCCGGCTGATCGATGCTCTGCAGAGCCCCCCACGTGTGCTCGTCGTAGAACATGATGTTGTCCCAGGCCTCTCGAAACGTCTCGGCCGGGTAC
The DNA here is from genome assembly GCA_050742275.1 of Vicinamibacteraceae bacterium. Classification (GTDB taxonomy): domain Bacteria; phylum Acidobacteriota; class Vicinamibacteria; order Vicinamibacterales; family Vicinamibacteraceae; genus WHTT01. The sequence goes on along the minus strand of JBOGIN010001202.1, from coordinate 2,135 downwards.
CGATAGCGCGAATCGAACAACGACCCGAAGCTGGCAACCGTCTCGGCAGCCGTGATCACCTCCTTCGTCTGCCGGTTCATCTTCGTGGCCTTGGCGGTGGAAGCGGCGCCGTCCTCCCAGTACGCCCCCGCATCCCCACGATAGACCGGAAGCCGGTCGCGGAACGTCGAATCTATGTAGTCGAAGTACTCCGCATCGGACGTCACGAGCAGCTTCGGGTATTCATACGTCGAGTTCCATCGCTCAATCAGAGGCGCGAGCCCGTCGGCTGGAATCGCGGCGTTGTCCACCCAGGCGCCGTACACCATGACCGCATCAGGGACGTACTCCTTGCGTTGGAACCGCCGCATGAACTGCGGGATACTGGCGCGCAGATATTCCACGCTTGGCGATCCCACGATTTCTCCGGTCAGGATGCCGAGCTGGAGATACGAGCGCGAGTACCACTTCAGGATGCGCTCGCCGTTCATGCCCTCCCAGTAGAAGGGCGATTGCTCGTTCAGATCGCTGTGCTGCAGGATGGGGGCCCGCGTTTGGTTGCTACCATTCGCAAACGACTTGATGCCGATGTCGGTCAGGAGCGTTGGCAAGAACCAACTGTGCGACGGCGCGTCGGTGAGGCAGGCGAAATCGAAGTTGGTCTCGTGCTCGCGATGAAGCCTGTGAGCGAAATAGGTGGCGCGATACAGCTCTTCTCCCGAGGCGATGCCGGTCAGCAGATTCAAGTAGAAGGCGCTCAACGTGGCCCTCCCCTTTCGGGCCCACTCGAAGAACTCCTCTCGAGCCGCCTCGGTTCTGGAGTCGAGGTAGTTGTCCACCAACCAGCCGGTCTCGAAGTTGAAGGTGTAGAACGGATACCTCTCGAGGATTTCCAGGACGGTATCCGTATTTCGAGTATCCAGCTCGTTCACGTGAGGCTGGATATCGGTAAAGCCCACGTCATTGTGGACCTTCGGGTTCACGTAGATCTTCCACTGCTTCTCTGGCCTGAGGGCTTGCCGAGCACGCGTGGTCCTTCCGTCGAGCGTGACGCTCACTGTGGCCTCGGTGGCCTTCGCAAATGCCGGCACCCTCACCTCGGTGCGCAACATCCCGAAGTCGAAGCCCTCGTCATCGAGAGGTCCGCTGGCCTCTTCACCGTCTATCTGGAGGTGGTACTCGCCCGACGTGAACGGCTGTTCGAAGGGCACGTACAGCTCGAGGATCTCCTCGAGCTGAAGTCCCTCTCGAACGAAGAGCACCGTGGGCGTGACGGCCGGCGTGCCAGGCTTCGATGACCAGGCGCGGCGGAGCGTGATGGCATCGTACTCCAGCCGGCTGATGCCAAGCGGCGTGATGGTGACCCTGTTGTCTCGTGGCTTCAGCCAGGCGTCATCAATCGGGACAACCAGACTCTGTTTTGCGAGGAGAACGGCATTCGCGTCGGAGGAGTCGATAGGTGGCTTGTACGTGGGCTGAACCGGAAAGACCCCTTGGCGGCCATTGACGCGAATCTTGATGCGGTCCGGCGCGGCGGCGGGATAGATGAGATCGAGGACCAGCTCGTAGGGCACCGGCGTGCCGGCCTCGAGATCAAATGTGATGGTGTACGGCCGTTCTTCCGTCTTGCCCGTGTGCGTGAGCCCCACCGATGCTCGGTGCTCTGCGGGAAAGTCTTTGGCCGGAACGTCCCGGCCCACACGGAACGCCACCTTCTCATCGCCTGCCGGCGCGAACTCCATCGAGGATCCATCAGGCGTGCCCAGACGCCACAGGACCCACTCCTCTTGCGGCAGCTCGCCTTGCGAGAGAGCCGGCGTCGCGCCTCCGGGAAGGAAGATGCAGATCAGGACCGCAATGCTACCGAGGGAAAGCAAGAACCGAAGCCAACGTCCAGTCATGTCTCCTCCGTCCGCTCTCCGTGACGCCACCCATTCTGCAGGATGCGCGACGGCGTCTCGACAGGGCTTGACTTTTACGTGACATGTTACATAATACGCGCTACATCGTTGATGATCGAGCCGCACGCCCGCCGGGCAGGTCCTGCCCCGGCGCAATCCGGCGTGCGGGACATGCCGGGCATGTGTCGGCCGCACATGCGACGGAGAAAGTGTGGGTGGGAACCCATGGGAGAGCATCCCTTCTTGACGCGCGGT
>JBOGIN010001201.1:0-6259 GCA_050742275.1 Vicinamibacteraceae bacterium | reverse complement strand
ACGCTCAACTGCATGCGAATGCTTTGATAGAGGGCTTCGGCGAGCGCGTAGATCCGCCGCCGCCAGTCGCCCGCTGGTCGCTCCGCCTCCGCACGGCGCAGCACGGCTTCTGCCTCGTCCATCGCCGCCAGAGAGCCGAGACGCTCGGCGGCCCGCAAGCGGTCCATCGCCTCCGTCTCTTGGGCGGTCTCGGCGATGAGGCGCGCCCGAACGTACGCGTCGTAATATGCACGATACAGCGCTTGCTGGAAGCGCCAGTTCAGCAGGGTCTGCGGCGCGGCCTCGCGCTCCATGTCCTGGAACTGTTGGAGCGTCGTGTACACGCCCTCGTTGGCCAGCAGCGAGCCCCGCCAGTTCCGCTCCAAGCCGAGCAGCCCTTGCGCGAATGTCTCGGTGTACCGCTCGCCGATGAAATAGCGGCTGTACTGGCGGAGAATGTCGAGCACCTCCGTATCGCGGTCCCACCCGAGCGCGCTCCAGACGATCTTGTTCACGTCGTCGTTGACGCCCTCGGAGTAGGTAATGAAGTCCGAGGCGTGGGCGTCGAGCGTGCGGAAGATCGTGGCCTGATCGGTGGGGCGCGGATTGATCGGCTCACGGCCCGACGTCAGCCTGTGCGCCACGTCCCAGTCGGGCACGCCGTACTCCGCGCGAATGGTGTGCGTGATGTCCGGATAGCGGCGGACGCGGTACCGCGCTGGCACGCGCTTGCGGAACACGGGCAGATCATCGCGGTTCTGCGGGCCGAAGACCACGCCGGTCAGCCATGTCGGCCCCGCGGCCATCAAACCGTAGAACTCCTCCATCCACGCCTTCGAGAAGCCTTGCGGGGACAGCCACATCGTGGCGTTCGGGTGATACTTGCGGAGCGACGCTGTCTGCTTCTCGAGGAGGGCAAACATCACGTCCGGCTTCGTATGACCGGGGTCGCCGCCGGGGACCATCACGGCGTCGATCCGCGGCAGCCGGCGAAAGACCTGCGCCCACTCCTTCAACGCGTGCTCGACCTGCTCCGGCTTGGTATAGTCGGGATCGAGCGCGGGATACCAGATCCAGACGTCGAGCCCGTAGCGGTCGAGGATGCGCGACATCTCGACCATCATCTCCATCTGTGGAAGCGGAAAGTGCGGACTATCCGGGTCATCGTCCGATCGCGGCGGAATCAGCTCGACGGCGTTCGTGCCGAAGATGGCGAGGTCGCGGATGTACTGCTCCCACATCGCCACCGTGAAGCCGTCGTACGAGTTCGTCTTGGGACGATAGCCGAGCTGATGCCCGCGGAGCGCGACGTCAGGGGCGGTCGCAAGCTGAAGGTCGCTCCTGAGGGACAGCTTGCCGGGTGCCATGCGCATCTCACGCAGCAGCCGACCCACGCCGAACAACATGCCGCGGTCGTCGGCGCCCATGACGAGCACGGTGGCCGGGGTGCGATCGGCCTCGACGCGCAGCACGTAGCCCTCGGCGCCGGGCGGCGCCACCGACGGCACGCCGCCGGGAATCTCCCGCGCTTGACTCTGCAACGATTCAGGAGTGCCAATGACGAGCCGGGGCCGTGCGGCGGCGTCGCCCTCGGCCCGCAGGGGCAGGCGGATTCGCGTGCGCTTCTCGACTTCTTCGACCAGCACGCGCAACGCGGTCTGCTGCCGCTCGTTCGGCGCGGCAGGACCGACAATCACGGCATCGGTCAGATCGAGGGCCGCCGCCGGCGCCGTGGAGCGGCCGGCGGCGGCAGCCGGCGCACCAGCATGTGCCGACTGCGGCAGCCGCGCCGCAGCGCCGGACATAGGTGCGGCCATGATCACCACGGTGACCGCCACGCCAAGCCCGGCGCTCGTCAGGCCGATCGTTCGCGCCCTTCGTCGGTGCAACCCCACACCCGCTCCCACGGTCCTCCTCATCGCACGCTCCCAGGTGACGATATTTGAAATGTGTTCCATTTTTATCACGTACATTCCACGCATTACAACTCTTGAGAACCGGAAACTTAACGCATTTGAGTCAAGTTTCTGGGTTCTCAAGTGAGCGTCGGGGGGCGCGGCCAGCGGCCGTGGCCCGCTAGAATACCGGGCGAGCGCTGACTCGAGGGCCGCCCTATCTCTTGGAGGACACCCGTCATGACAGAGTCGACCGAGCGTCAGTCCGGCACGCCAGCCTCGCAGGGCAATGCCGGTCGTGTTGCCATCCTGAGCCGCGAGCAGATCGAGGCGCTGCGGGCCCTCGACAGTCCGACGGTCGCCAATGCGATCGAGCGGTTCATCGTCCGCCCGCGCTGCGAGGGCTATGCGGGCTACGACCTGCGCTGCGCGTTTCCGCGCCAGGGCACCATGATGGGATACGCCGTCACCTGTACGGCGGACAGCACCACGGAGGGCGAGCGTCCGCGCGGACTGCTCCCGCTCTGGGACGCGCTCGAAGCAGCGCCCAAGCCCGCTGTGCTGGTCATCAAGGACGTCGGGCAGGACGTACGCCGGTCCTGCCACATGGGTGAGGTAATGGCAACGGTCGCCAAGGCGCTCGGCGCCGTGGGCTGTGTGAGTGATGGCGGCCTGCGCGACGTCCTAGAAGTGGAGGCGCTGGGTGGGTTCCAGTACTTCTGTCCCGGCTTCGTCGTCTCGCACGGCAACCCCATCATCTGCGATGTTGGGGCGCCGGTCACCGTGAGCGGCTTGCGCGTCGAGTCGGGCGATCTGCTGCACGGCGACGTCAACGGCCTGCTCGTCCTGCCCTCGTCGGTGGCGGCTCGCGTCGCAGACGAGGCGATGCGCGTGCGTGATGAGGAGCGGGTCATCCTCGATCTCGCGAGGCAACCGGGCTTCTCGGTGGCGAAGCTGCGCGAGGCGATCGCTCGCTTCACGCACTGACGTCAGGCGGTTGCGCGCGAGGTGGCGGCCATCCTCTCGGTAATCTCGGCGGCGCCGCGCCGAACCGCGTTGACCAAGCGTGCTTCTCCCTGCTTGTCGCGAACGCGCATCTTCGGCATGGAAATGCTCAAGGCCGCGAACACCTCCTGCTTCGGCGCAAAGACGGGAGCGCCGAAGCAGCGGCCCTCCAGCACGCTCTCCTCGGCGTCGATGCTGTAACCGCACTTGCAAATCCGCTCGTATTCCGCCTTCAACGCGACTTCGTCGACGATGGTGTGGCTCGTGAAGCGGTTCAACCCATAGCTGCGAATCAAGCGCTCCCGAACGCCGTCCGTCTGGTACGCCGTGATGGCCTTGCCCAGCGAGCTGGCGTGGGGCGGCAGGATGCGCCCTACCGTATTCCCCATCCGAATCAGTTGCGGGCTCTCGATCGATGCCACCACCTCGATCCGGTTCTCGAAGCGCATAGCGAGGCTGACCGTCTCGCTGAGCTCGCTAATCAAGCCGCGCATGATCGGGTGCGCGGTCTCGATGACGTCCGCGAGAAACTGGTCGCGGCCCCAGGCGCGCACGCCCGCCGAGACCGCGTAGTGTCCCGCGGGATCCCGCTCGAGATAGCCGGAGACCTCCAACGTGTGCAACATGCGAAAGACCGAGCTCTTGGCCAGGCCGACGCGCAAGGTCAGCTCGTTGAGCGACAGGGGTTGCGAGGACGCCCGCAGGATGGCCATGATGTCGAGCGCCTTCCCAATGACCTTCGAGAAGTACTTGTCGTCGCGCTCGCTCTCGGCCCGACGGACGACGCGGGTGCGCTTGGCGGGGGAACGGGTCATGTTCCGAAATTCTACACCGCGCTCGCGCCCTTCGAACTCGTCCCAAATCTCGGTGGCAACGGCGCGGCAGCCGGGCATGTTGTTCTAGCCCTTGAGTCGATCCGTATCAATGCGTTCGAACGAGGCCGTCGGACGGGACGAATCGCGATACACTCCGATGCGGGTGAATCGCACTATGACGCGACAGACACTCGTGACAGCGGGCCTCGCCGCGCTGGCGACCGCGGCGGTGCTCTTTGCGGGACAGCCAAGCCCGGCGCCCTCCTTCAATCTCCTGATCCGCGACGCACGCATTGTCGACGGCAGCGGAAGCCCCTGGTATCGGGGAGACGTGGCGATCCAGGGCGACACGATCGTGGAGATCGCCCCGGCCATCGAGCCTCCGGCGGCTGGCGCCGCGGATGGACGCGTCATCGACGCCAACGGGCTGGTCCTCGCGCCAGGCTTCATCGACATCCACACGCACGCGCGCCGCGGCATCTTCGACGTGCCCACCGCCGAGAACTACGTGCGCCAGGGAGTCACGACGCTGATGGAAGGGCCCGATGGCAGCTCGCCGCTGCCACTCGCTCCCTTCCTCGCCAAGCTCGACGCCCTCGGCACGAGCGTGAACATCGGCAGCTTCGTCGGTCAGGGATCGATTCGACGAGAGGTCATGGGAGAGGTCGATCGCACACCAAATGCGGAAGAGGTCGAGCGCATGCGGGGCCTGGTCGAGCGTCAGATGCTCGCGGGCGCGTTTGGCTTGAGCACCGGCTTGTTCTACGTGCCCGGCAGCTTCTCGACGACCTCCGAGGTCGTCGAGCTCGCCAAGGTCGCCGGCCGGCACGGCGGGATTCACATCTCGCACATGCGCGACGAAGCCTCGCGGGTCGCCGCCAGCGTGAAGGAAACCATCGCCGTTGGCGAGCAAGGCGGCCTGCCCACGCAGGTCACGCACCACAAGGTCGTGGGCGCCGCGAATCAGGGGCAGAGCGTCGAGACGCTTCGGTTGGTCGACGAGGCCCGGGCCCGCGGCGTGGACGTGACGATCGATCAGTATCCATACACGGCGTCGAGCACGAGCATCCAAGCGGCGCTGCTGCCAACCTGGGCACAGGAAGGCGGTGAGGAGGCCGTCCTGGCGCGGCTGCGCGACCCCGCCACGCGCGCGAAGATTCGAGCAGAGTCCGTCAGGATCATCCGCGACGAGCGTGGCGGCGGCGATCCAAAGAACGTCCAGCTCGCCCGGTGCGACTGGCAGCCGTCACTGGCCGGGAAAACGCTGGCCGACGTGGCGCGAGAGCGCGGGCAGGAGCCCACTCTCGAGCAGGCTGCCGAGGACGCGCTCTGGATCGTCGAGCAGGGCGGCTGCCAAGGCATCTTTCACGCGATCGGTGAAGAGGACCTCGTGCGGATCCTGCAGCACCCGGCGACCATGATTGCCTCGGATGGTGAGGTGCCGATGTTCGGCCGGAACGTGCCGCACCCGCGAAGCTACGGCACCTTCACGCGCGTCCTTGGCGTGTACGTCCGCGAGCAGCATGTCCTCAGGCTCGAGGACGCGGTCCGGAAGATGAGCGCCTTGCCGGCACAGCGCCTGTCGCTCGCCGATCGCGGTCTGCTGCGCCCAGGTCTGCGGGCGGATCTCGTGCTGTTCGATCCGGACCGCGTGCGGGACATCGCTACCTACGAGCGTCCTCACCAGTACGCCGACGGCGTCTCATTGGTCGTGGTCAACGGTGAGATTGTTTTCGAGCATGGTGCCATGACGAGCGCGCGTCCCGGCCGCGTGATCTACGGTCCTGGCCGCGCGGCGGAGGCGGCGACAGGCTCGCCCGGCGCGCGATAAGCCACGAGTGTCTTGAAGGGAGAGCGTGATGAGGAGGGGACGACGAGACGGTAACCGCGCGATTCGGAGATCCGGCCACGCGCGGCGCGGCCGGGTCGGCGCTCGTGTGATTTCGATGGCGGGTCTGGCGATCAGCGTCGTGCTGCTTTCGCAAGTCGCGGCGGCACAGGCGCCAGAGCTCGGCCGGGGTTGGCTGGCGGAGTTCAATTTGGCCGCACGTCAGCTCGGAGAGCTTGCGGAGGCCACACCGGCCGACAAGTTCGGATGGCGGCCGGCGCCGGGCGTCCGATCCATCAGCGAGGTCTATGTGCATCTCGCGGCCGGAAACCTCTGGCTTCTCCAACAGGCGGGCGTCGAGGGGACAGCAGACGGCCTTTCGCAGCTGCCCAAGGATCCCGAGAAAAGCATCACCGACAAGGCGCAGGTGCTCAAGTGGCTCGAGGTGTCGTTCGATGCGGTCCGCAAGGGCTATCAAAGCGCTGACCGGCAGAAGAAGGTGGAGTTCTTGGGCCGCGAGACAACCTCCGACGATGTGTTCCTGCGCATCCTGGTTCACAATCACGAGCACATGGGACAGGCGATCGCCTACGCGCGCATGAACGCCATCGTCCCGCCATGGTCGAAAGCCAGCGGCGAGTAACGGCGAGTCGGCACCATCTTCCGCGCTAGTCGCCTGTATCAGCTGAATCAGTAGCGCACGTGGACCCAAAAGGTGTAGCGAGGGCCTTCAGGCC
>JBOGIN010001200.1:0-2880 GCA_050742275.1 Vicinamibacteraceae bacterium | reverse complement strand
ATGGTGTTCTCTCGGCCGCGTTCGCCGAGCTCGCGCCGAAACTGATCGTCGAGCTGACCGAGCAGCGTTATTTCCGTCCCGCCGTCAGTCGTACGTTCGAAGGTCGCGACCGGTTCGCCCCTGCGGCTGCCTGGCTCGCGCGCGGGACGGCCGTGGAGGCGCTCGGCCCACCAATCTCCGATGCCGTCAGGCTCGCGTTGCCGAAGCCGCGGGTCGGGGAGGACGAGATCGTTGGAGCGGTCGTGCGCGTAGATCGCTTTGGTAACCTCATTACGAATGTCGCGCAGGGATCCCTGGAACGACTGGCGGCGCGTGGGGCGGTCGTCGTCCGTGTGGCCGATCGGTCCGTGTCGCGTCTTGTCGGCATGTACAGCGACATCGGCGATGGGGAGATTTGCGGCTTGATCGGCAGCGCCGGAACGTTGGAGATTGCTGCCCGGTCCGCGAGCGCTGCGGCCATAACGGGCTGTGGCCGCCTGGCGCCGGTCATCGTTCGCCTGCTGACCCCTGACCCCTGATCCTGCTAAGCTGACTCGGCCATGATTGATTTCGAGCTCACAGAGGAGCACGGCTTGCTCGAGCAGGCGGTGCGTGAATGGGGGCAGCGAGAGATTGCGCCACGCATCGCCGAGTTGGACCGGACGCATACGTTCGATCGACGCATTCTGCCTCAGATGGCGGATCTCGGGCTGCTCGGCTGCTGCATTCCACCCGAGTACGGCGGCGCCGGCATGGACTACATCAGTCTTGGAATTGCGAGCGAGGAGCTCGAGTTCCTCGACACCTCGTTGCGCGTGATTCTCTCCGTGCACGTTGGCCTCAACTCGCTCTCGCTGCTGACATGGGGAACCGAGGCGCAAAAGCAGCGCTATCTCGTGCCGCAAGCAAAAGGCGAGAAGATTGCGACCTTCGGCTTGACGGAGCCGGCGGCAGGCAGCGACGTTCGCGGCATCCAGACCGTTGCGCGCAAGCAGGGCGACCGCTACGTGATGAGCGGGGAGAAGATGTGGATCTCGCTCGGCGACGTCGCCGATCACTTCCTGGTGTTCGCCTGGACCGACGTCGACAAGAAGAAGCAACGCGATCCATCTGGGTTGAGCGCGTTCATCGTGGAGCGCGCGTCGCCCGGATTCTCGAGCGGGACGTTGAAGCACAAGTGGGGCATCCTCGCCGGCAACACCGGCTTCTTCAAGATGGACGAGGTCGAGCTGCCGGAGGAGAATCGGCTGGGCCGCGAAGGTGAAGGCTTCAAGATTGCAATGTTTGCGCTGGATCAGGGACGCTTTACCGTGGCCGCGGGCGCAACCGGGCTGATTCGCGCGTGCCGCGACGCCAGCGTGGCGTACGCGAAGGCGCGCACGGCGTTTGGCGTCGAGATAGCGCAGCACCAGCTCGTCAAGGAAATGATTGCGCAGATGGAGTCCGACTACCAGGCGGCGCGACTGCTCTGGTTACGGGCGGGGTGGCTGAAGAACGTCGGACGGCGCAACACGCGCGAGACCGGCCTGGCGAAGTGGTTCGCGACGGTGGCCTCCGAGCGGGCGGCGGGCGATGCGGTACAAGTGCACGGCGCGAATGGGTACTCTGATGAGTATCCCGTCGGGCGCTTCTATCGTAACTGCAAGGGTGCCGTCATCTACGAGGGGACGCGCGAGATCCACAAGCTGATGCAGGCGGACTACCTGCTCGGATACCGGCTGGATCGGCCGACGCGCTGCGAGCTCCCGGCGTACCCGGGAACGATGCCAGCCAAGAAGCCGTAGCGCGCCGTCTGTAGACCGCGCGTGCGAGGGGTCTCACGACGCTTCGCGACATCCTATGTATGCCGATAACGAGTTCTCACGCTCTATGCGTCAGCCGACGAGCCTGAGAGGCCCCCATGGAATCTGATCTCTCCCTCGAGTTCCTCCGCGTTGTCGAGCAAGCGGCGATTGCCTCCGCGCACACGATGGGACAGGGCGACCGGAACAAGTCGGACGCAGCCGCCGTGACCGCCATGCGGACAACGCTCGACACGGTGCCCATCGACGGGACGATCGTCATTGGCGAGGGAGAGCGCGACAAGGCGCCGATGCTCTACATTGGCGAACGGGTCGGGATGGGCGTCGCTCATCCGGCCGAGACGCTCCCGAAGATCGACATTGCGGTGGATCCACTCGAGGGGACGAACCTCTGCGCGTTGGGCGATTCGGATGCCATCGCGGTGCTCGCCGCCTCGGAGGAGAACGGCTTGTTCCATGCCCCGGATATCTACATGGACAAGCTTGTGGTCGGCACCGAGGCGAAGCATGCCGTGTTTCTCGACGCACCGGTTTCGCACAACCTACGCGGCATCGCCAAGTCGTTGAACCGCCGCGTGGAGGACCTCGTGGTGGTGGTGCTCAACAGGCCGAGACACGAGGAGCTGATTCGGCAGATCCGAGCGGTGGGTGCGCGTATTCGCCTGATTGGTGACGGTGACCTCTCCGCCGCCATTGCCGCCGCGGTTGGGGGCAACGGTATTCACGCCGTCATGGGGATCGGCGGCGCCCCCGAGGGCGTGCTGACCGCCGCCGCGATGCGTTGTCTGAACGGCGAGCTCTTCGCGCGTCTCATCGTCAACACGCCAGAGCAGGAAGCGCGCTGCCGCGAGATGGGGATCACCGACACCAAGCGCGTGTACACCTCTGAGGATCTCGCCCCGGGCGCGTCGATCATCTTTGCCGCAACGGGCGTGACCGAGGGATCGCTGCTGAAAGGCGTCCGCTTCTTTGGCGATGGCGTGCGAACCAACTCGCTCATCATGCAAACCAAGCCAAAGCGGATTCGATTCATCGACACGATTCACGTGAAGAGCACGACGGATTTCAAGATCAGGTTCTTTTAACGGGAAGGACACGA
>JBOGIN010001199.1:0-5672 GCA_050742275.1 Vicinamibacteraceae bacterium | reverse complement strand
TCGTGTCCTTCGTGGTGAAATCCTTCGTGTTCTTCCTGGCTTCCACCAGGGCCGCGATCCTACCCCGCACCTCCTCGGAAAGCCGCCGCGCATCCTCCCGCGTGAGCCCGGTCGTCGGAATCGGATCCAGCACGTCGAGGGCTACTCGCCCCGGACACGTCATCAGCCTCCCCTTTCGCATCACGAAACGGCTGCCGTGAACGGCGATCGGGACGACCGGCAAGCCATGCTCGATGGCCATCTTGAACGTGCCGGCTTTGAAGGCGTGCACCGCGCCGTCCACACTCCGCGTTCCCTCGGGAAACACCGTCAGCGAGACGCCGGCGCGCATGAGCTGCGCGACCTGGCGAAACACGCTCGCGCCGGGGTTGCGGCGATCGACGAGGACGTGTCCGGCGCGACGCAAGTGCCAGCCGAGAAACGGGACGCGCCCCAGGGAGTCCTTCGCGAGGATGCGTACCTCGAACGGCAGCGTGGCGAAGAGGATCGGGATGTCGTAAACGCTCTGATGGTTCGCGGCGAAGACGTACGCCTGCTGACGATCGACCCGCTCCAGGCCCGAGATGCGAACGTCGACACCGGTCGTGGCCAGAATCAACCAGGACCAGATGCGCGCGCACCGATGCGCGAAGCGGCCGCTGCGGTCGATGAGCGACGAGGCTATCGACAGCGTGCCCAGCACGATGGTGTAGAGGGTGATGGCGGGAATCAGGAAGCAGACCGTGCGCCACCAGTGGAACGGAGGAAGCCGACTCACGCCGAGTTCAGGTCTGAGTGACTGGACGCGTCCTGTTGCGATATGACTCGGTGCGTGGACCGTTCGACGGGCGAGGCGTGGAAGATGAGGAGGCAGGCTCGGCGGATGCCTGGTTGATCGACTGTCCCTGGTGCACCGCCTGCTGCGCCTGCTGAACCGCGCTCGGCTCGATGTAGCGGCCGAAGATCATCTTGCCAGCGGTGGTCTGGAGCACGCTCGTGACAACGACGTCGATGTACTTGCTGATCATCTTCCGCGCATTGTCCACCACGACCATCGTCCCATCGTCGAGATACGCGACGCCTTGGTTGTACTCCTTGCCTTCCTTGAGAATGAAGACCTTCATGAACTCGCCGGGGAGCACGACCGGCTTGAGCGCGTTGGCCAGCTCGTTGATGTTGAGCACGCCGACGCCACGGAGCTGGGCGACCTTGTTGAGATTGAAGTCGTTGGTGACGATCTTCCCGTTGAGCGCACGCGCGAGCTCGATGAGCTTTAGATCGACCTCCCGCACGTCGGGGAAGTCCATGTCGGAGATCATGACCTCCACGCCGGCCATCTTTTGAACCTTCTGGAGAATATCGAGCCCCCGGCGTCCCCGGTTTCGCTTCAGCGTGTCCGACGAGTCGGCAACGAACTGCAGCTCTTTCAAGACGAACTGCGGGACGATCAGCGCCCCCTCGAGGAAGCCCGCCTCGCAGATATCGGCAATGCGGCCGTCGATGATGACGTTCGTGTCCAGAATCTTGTGGTGCCGGTCGGGCTCGGTCGACCGAAACAGCGTGAGCAGCCGCGCGGGCTCGAGCCACTCGCCCTTCATGCCGCCGATGACGAGCCCGAGGTACGGGAGCGACAGCAGCAGCATCGTGTGCAGGAAGAGGATGCGCGCGTCGGCGCTGTTGGTCCAAAAGAGCGCCGCCCCGATCATCTTCGCCACCAGGAGGCCAACCATGCCGCCGATCACGGCGCCGATGACGCTGGTGACCGCCGTGTGGCGCAACGCAATCTCCAGCGCCACCATCAAGCAGGCGAGGCCCAGCCCGAAGAAGACGTTGAAGACAGCCTCCGTATGAAACGGTTGCAGGCGGTAGGCCGTGAACGTGATGGCGACCACGAGGGCGACGCGTCCCAGAATGAACCACACCATGAATGCGTTCCTGATCACCAAAATGAGAGGCACAGAGGACGCCTCAGCGAGCCGCCGGGGTCCCCGCCGCGGGAGCCGCGCTGGGGTTGCCCGTCCTACGGTCATCCTGGTAGGGTCCGTTCGCCGAACGCGCCGTGCGGACGCTGGTGCTCCGAAACCGAGTTTCAGCGCACACGCTCCGGCACCATCATACCCAATTCACCAGGCGATGATCTCCTCCAGTGCGTCAGCGACATTCGCGACGCCAATCACCTCGCAGGCCGCTCCAGCGGCCTCCTCGGCGCCCGCATTGCCCTTGGGCACCACGCACCGGGTGAATCCCATCTGCGCGGCCTCACGGAGGCGCAGCGCGGCCTGCCCCGTGGCTCGAACCTCGCCCGCCAGTCCCACCTCGCCAAACAGGGCGGTCCCCGGCCGCACCGGACGGTTTCTGAGGCTCGACGCCACCGCCGCGACCACGCCGAGATCGGCGGCCCGCTCGTCAACGGTCATTCCGCCGGCCACGTTGACGAAGACGTCCTCGCCCACCAGATGCAAGCCAGCGCGCTTCTCCATGACCGCCAGTAGGAGCGCCAAGCGGTTGGGGTCCACGCCGTTCGCCATGCGACGGGCGAGCGTGCCGTAGCTCGCCGCGCTCACGAGCGCTTGCACCTCGACGAGCACGGGGCGGGATCCCTCCATGCAGCACAGGACCGCAGAGCCAGGCGCATCCGTCGGGCGCTCCGCCAGAAAAACCGCCGAGGCGTTGGGCACCGGCCTGAGGCCGGCGCTCGTCATCTCGAAGACGCCCAGCTCGTTGGCCGCCCCGAACCGGTTCTTCACGGCGCGCACGACCCGATACGTCTGATGCCGCTCCCCTTCGAAGTACAACACCGTGTCGACGATGTGCTCGAGCACCTTGGGACCGGCGAGGCTCCCGTCCTTCGTCACGTGGCCGACCAGGATCGTCGGCACGTTTCGTCCCTTGGCCTGGAAGAGCAGTTGCGTCGCCGCCTCGCGCACCTGCCCAACGCTGCCTGGCGCCGACGGAAGCCGCGACGAGAATACCGTTTGAATCGAGTCCACGACCAGCAGCGCGGGCCGCAGCCGGTCGGCTTCTTCCACGATGCGCTCGACCGAGGTCTCGGCCACCAGAAAGAGTGGCGCGCCGCCCACACCGAGTCGCTCGCCGCGCAACTTGATCTGGTGCTCCGACTCTTCCCCTGATGCGTACAGGACGGACCCTCCGACAGGCGCCACCTGTGTTGCGAAGCGCGCGGCCGCCTGCAGCAGCAACGTGGACTTGCCGATGCCCGGCTCACCGCCGAGCAGCACGAGCGATCCTGGCACCAACCCGCCGCCGAGGACCCGGTCGAACTCACCAATGCCGCTCGAGAGACGCTCGGCATGCACGAGATCGACGTCGTCGTAGCGCTGCGGCGTCGCCGAAGCCACGGGAAGGCCGGAGCGTGCCGCCATGTCCGTCGCGGCGACGCGCTCCTCGACGAGCGAGTTCCACGCGCCGCACTCGGTGCAACGCCCCATCCATTTGGGGAACTGCGAGCCGCATTCCTGACAGACGAAGACAAGCTTGGGGGCCTTCATCGCTCGCGCCCTGTTACGATCTCATCATGGAACGCCACATTGTCATCGACACCGTGTCGCCACGCGTCGATTGCGGGCGCTATCCCGTCAAATGGATTGTCGCCGACCCATGTGCGGTCGAGGCCACCCTTTTTCGCGACGGGCACGAGCTCATCCAAGCGGTGACGGCCTGGCGGCGGAAGAGTGACAAGCGGACGACGGAAGTTGCGATGTCGCTCGTCAACCCGGGGCTCGATCGCTGGCGGGCCGAGCTCCGGTTTCCAGAGCCGGGCCGATACGTGTACACGATTCGCGCCTGGACCGATCAGTACGGCTCCTGGCTGGCGGATCTGCGGAAGCGGGTGGAAGGCGGCCAGCGCGACGTCCGCAGCGAGGTCCTGGAAGGACTGGAGCATCTCGGACGGCTGCGCACGCGCGCGCGTGCCGCCGACCGGCGCAGGCTCGATGAGGTTGTCGAGGCCTTGCCGTCGACGGCCGATGCGCGCGCGGCGCTCGACCTGGCTTCGTCGGTCGCGGCACTCGCCGCTCGCCTCGATACGCGCGCGGACCTGGTTGCCTTCAAGCCCGAGATCGAAATCGCCGTCGAGCGGGAACGCGCGCGTTCCGGAGCGTGGTACGAGCTGTTCGTACGCTCGCAGGGCACGGAGCATGGTGTGCCTGGCACCTTCGCCGACGCGGAGCGCCGCCTTCCTGACATTCGCAAGATGGGATTCGATGTCGTCTACCTCGCGCCGATCCATCCCATCGGCCATACGCACCGCAAGGGGCGCAACAACCAACTGGTGGCGGCGCCGGACGACCCCGGGAGCCCGTGGGCCATCGGCAGCGACGCGGGTGGACATGACGGCGTGGAGCCCGCGTTGGGCACGCTGGAGGACTTCGACCGCTTCGTGCAAGCGGCGCACGCGCTGGACATGGAGCTTGCCCTCGACTTCGCGATCCAAGTGTCTCCTGATCATCCGTGGGTGCGGGAGCACCCGCAGTGGTTCTATCACCGCCCCGACGGCAGTATCAAGTACGCGGAGAATCCGCCGAAAAAATACGAAGACATCTATCCATTGAACTTCGACGCCGACGATCGGGCCGCGCTCTGGGGGGAGATTCGCCGCGTCCTGCTCTTCTGGATCGATCACGGCGTGAAGATCTTTCGCGTGGACAACCCTCACACCAAGCCGCTGGCCTTCTGGCAGTGGCTCATCGACGAGATTCACTCGCGGCATCCCGACGTGATTTTCCTGGCAGAAGCGTTCACGCGGCCGCCCATGATGACGACGCTGGCGAAGACGGGGTTCAGCCAGTCCTACACGTACTTCACGTGGCGCAACACGAAGGCGGAGCTGACCGAGTACGTGACCGAGCTCTCCCGGCCCGAGATGCTGACCGCCCTCCGGCCGAACTTCTTCACGAACACGCCTGACATCCTGCCGCGCATCCTCGCGGATGGCGGCCCACCCGCCTTCCGGATGCGTCTCGTGCTGGCCGCCACGCTCTCACCCTCGTATGGCATCTACAGCGGCTTCGAGCTCTGCGAGCGAAGCTGGATGCCCCACCACGCGATCCCGGGAGACATCGAGTACGCGGACTCGGAGAAGTACGAGATCAAGGTGCGCGATTGGGACGCGCCAGGCCACATCAAGGAGATCATCGCACGCGTCAACCGTATCCGCCGTGAGAATCCGGCGCTGCAACGACTCGAGACGCCGCGCTTCCTGGACACCGACAGCGAGCACATCTTGGCGTACGCGAAGGCGTCGGTCGATCGCACGAACGTTCTGCTCATGTGCGTCAACCTCGATCCGCACGCAGCGCACGAGTGTCAGGTTCGCGTGCCGGCGGAGGTCGCGCGCGTCCGCTCCGACGAGTCGTACCTCGTCCGTGATTTGTTGACCGACGCGGTGTACACGTGGTCCGATCGCAATTACGTCCGCCTCGACCCGACGCAGGCGCCGGCGCACATCCTGCGCGTCGAGCGTGGGTGACGCCGCACCGCCCGCGTGGGGTCGATGATATGAACTGTAGCGCGCGGTCTTCAGACC
This sequence comes from Vicinamibacteraceae bacterium, assembly GCA_050742275.1. Classification (GTDB taxonomy): domain Bacteria; phylum Acidobacteriota; class Vicinamibacteria; order Vicinamibacterales; family Vicinamibacteraceae; genus WHTT01. Next base: position 148 of record JBOGIN010001199.1, on the reverse strand, counting down.
GCGCGACGCCGGGCCTGAAGAGCCTGTGAAGAATTCACGTAGGGGGGGCCGCCTTTAGGCGGCCCATGACGGCGCGAGTTCGGGCCCTATCGGCCATGTAGGTCCGCCTAAAGGCGGACCCCACGAATTTATTCACACGCTCTGAAGG
>JBOGIN010001198.1:0-2738 GCA_050742275.1 Vicinamibacteraceae bacterium | reverse complement strand
ACCGACGAACGGAAACCAGGTCTCCGCGCGGCGGAGGAGTTCACGACATGCGTAGATGGCGTTCGATCATGATGTGGCGGCCGCGCTCCGCCGAACAGCGCCAGGACGAGGATCTCGATCGAGAGATCTCGACGCACCTGGAGCTCGAAGCCGAAGAGCAACGTGGCTCCGGGTTGAGGCCAGACGACGCGCGTTATGCCGCACAGCGCGCCTTCGGCAGCACCGCCTTGATCAAAGAGGACACGCGGGCGGTGTGGGGCTGGACCTGGATGGAGCGACTCCAGCAGGATCTGCGCTATGCCGCGCGCACCCTGCGCAAGAGCCCTGGATTCGCGTCGATCATCCTGTCCATCCTTGCGCTCGGCATCGGCGCCAACACGACCATCTTCAGCATCGTCAACAGCGTGCTGCTCCGGCCGCTCCCCTTCGGTGATCCCGGTCGGTTGATGATGTTGGAAGACAAATGGCTGCCGAGATTTCCCCGCTTCGAAGCCACACCGCAAGAGTTCTTCACCTGGCAGCGATTCACTCGCACGTTCAGCGGGATGGCCGCTTTCAACGACGTGACCTTCAATCTGACCGCCACGGAGCGCCCCGAGCGCATCTCCGGCGCGCGCGTGAGCGCCAACCTGCCAGCGGTGCTCGGCGTCGCCCCAATTCTGGGTCGCAGCTTCAGACCGGAAGAGGACCGGGAAGGCAACGATCGCGTGCTGCTCCTGGGCCACGGCCTGTGGCAGCGCCGCTACGGAGGCGATCCGCACATCGTCGGTCGCGCCATCGGCATTGACGGCATCAGCTTCACCATCGTCGGTATCATGCCGCCTGACTTTGGGTTTCCTCACGACGCGGAGATCTGGAAGCCAATGGGATTCACGTCCGAGGAGCTGACGGAGAGTGGCAGCCACTGGGTCTGGGGCGTTGGCCGTTTGGGGCCCGGGGTGACACCCGAGCAGGCGCAAGCCGATCTGGACCGCCTGATGCGCGACAGCGAGAACTGGAAAGCGCAGGTCGTCCCATTCATCGACCATTACGTGGGCGGCGTCCGCACCGCGCTCTGGGTTCTCTTCGGCGCCGCGGGCTTCGTCCTGCTGATTGCCTGCGTCAACGTCGCCGGTCTCTTGCTGGCACGCGCCGCCGCGCGGCAGAAGGAAGTCTCGCTGCGTGCCGCCATTGGTGCGAGCCGCGGACGGATCATTCAGCAACTCCTGACAGAGACGATGCTGCTGGCGCTCCTCGGCGGCATCCTGGGCTTGTTGGTGGCACTCGGCGGAGTCAACGTGGTCCGTAGCCTGCCGCTCGAAGCCATCCCGCGCCTCGACGAAGTCACCATGGACTACCGCGTGCTCCTGTTCACGTTGGGCGTCTCTACCCTCACCGGAATCCTCTTTGGCCTCTCGCCAGCGCTGCGCCTCTCGCGGGCCGACCTCCCGGACGCGCTGAAGACAGGGGGCCGAGCGAGTGTCGCAGGCCCGCAGCTGGGCACACGACACGCGCTCGTCGTGTCCCAGGTCGCCATCGCTGTCGTCCTACTCGCGGGCGCCGGTCTCCTGCTCAAGAGCTTCTGGCGGCTCCTCGAGGCCAGCCCTGGCTTCAATCCCGAAAGCGTCCTCACGGCGAGCATCAACCTGCCCGAGGTGCGCTACGGAGAGCCATATCGACAGAGCCAGTTCGCAGAGCAACTGCTCCAACGCATTCGCCGTCAGCCCGGCGTCCGCTCCGCGGCTGTCTCGAGCGCGATTCCGCTCACCCGTATCGGGGACTCCGGGATCTATTTCGAAGGACGCCATGGTGGCGACGGCCGACCGACCGGCACGACAGCCAACCATTACCGCGTGACGCCGAGCTATCTCGACGTAATGCGGATCCCAGTGATTCGCGGCCGGTTCTTCACCGAGCGTGACACACCAACCAGCCCGCCCGTCGTCGTGATCAACGAAACAATGGCCCGCCGGTTCTTTCCAGACGACGATCCGCTCGGGAAGCGCTTGGACATCGGCGGCCCGACCTTCATGCGTCAGATCGTCGGTGTCGTGGAAGATGTCAAACAGGAGGACCTGAAAAGGGTGACCGCGCCGCAGGTGTACGAATCTCTGCTTCAACAACCGCAACGCGCCCTCAGCGTCGTCGTACGCGGAGCGGGCGATCCCACGCATCTCGCGGAGGCGGTGCGGCAAGCGGTTTCAGCGATCGATCGTGACCAGCCGATCTCCGACGTCGCCACTATGGAGGAGATCGTCGGCCGCGCGATCTCACACGACCGGTTCTCGGCGTCCCTGCTCGGACTCTTCGGCCTGCTCGCGCTGGTGCTCGCGGCCGTGGGCATCTACGGGATGGCGGCGTACTCGGTGACACAGAGAGCTCACGAGATCGGCGTGCGAATCGCGCTCGGCGCTCGTCCTGGACGCATCCTGCAGCTCGTCCTGGGACAGAGCTTGCGTTTGTTGCTGCTCGGTCTGCTCATCGGGCTCGCGGCTTCCCTCGCGCTCACACGAGCGCTCAGCGCCCTCCTCTACAACGTGCAGCCGCGCGATCCGGCCATACTCCTGGGCGCGTCTGCCCTCCTCGTGGGCGTGGCCCTGCTCGCGGCGTTCATTCCGGCGCGCCGCGCCTCGCGCGTTGATCCGGTCGTCGCGTTGCGATCGGAGTAGGCTGCCGATCAGTCTTGGCGCAAGGCCACGATAGGCCAATCGAGCGGCGTAGTCGACACCATTTCCCTCACCTTTGTACGTAGCGCGGGG
>JBOGIN010001197.1:0-4497 GCA_050742275.1 Vicinamibacteraceae bacterium | reverse complement strand
CCGAAAGGGGGATGTCGAGACTCCTCGAGCGTAGGCGCCACGGTATAGCCACGGCACCCAGCGTGCCTGCCGAACTCTCCAAGAACTCACGGCGACTGGTCTTACCCATCATCGATCTCCTTCCTTGAAATAGTAGCTCAGCTGAAGGCACGCGCGCGGCCAGCGATCACGCTCATGATCACCGTGGACTACCACAACACACGGAGCCGCAGCTCAATACGCCGCGCATCGGCGTTCTCGAAGTTGTTCACGCCCAGCGTACCGGTGATTCGCCCCGCGTCCGGGACCGAGATGTTATTTCGCGGATCGGTGAAGTTCGCGCGGTTGAACAGATTACCGATCGCGCAGCTCAGCTCCATCCTCTGGCTGCCACCCGGCAGCCCGAAGGACTTCGTGAGACTCATGTTGTGCACGTGCAGACTAGGACCTTTCAGGATGTTCACGCCGGCGTTGCCGAACTGTCCCTGCTGGGGGAGAACGAAGGCAGAAGGATCGAACCACCTGTCCACCCGGCGCTGGTCGCTGGGCAGGTTCCCATCGCCGATTCGATTCGGCAGCCCGCTGAAGGTGCCGGTGTTGGAGACGTCCCTGCCGCTGAAGATGGGCGAAAAAAACGTGCCGGTCTGCATCGTGGCGTGCCACGCCAATCTCCAGTCATCGAGAATGGCCTTCAAAATCGTCGGCCTTCCCGCGGCACTGACTCTCGGAAGCGCAAGGGCAGCGCTGAGGACAACCCTGTGTCTGGGCATCTCACTCACCCGGTTCCACTTGAGATGGTCGTACGGATTCTCCAGATTGAGATAGTTGGCGACGTTCGCGGCCCATGTCCAATGCGTGTTGAAGGCGATTCGCCCCACCTTCCGGCTCGCCTGCAACGTCATCGCGTCATAGTTCACGGCACCATCGCGCTGCCGATAACTGGTGTTGACGAACTGCGTATACGGCCGACGACTCTGGGAGAACGGCTCTAGGCTCGGCTCGGGCTTGTTGATCTGCAGGTTATAGTTCAGGCCTCTCGCACGTGTCCCGATATACGAGATGCGGACTCCGACATCCCCCACCTGCCTCTCCACAGTCACGTTGAACTGTTGAATATAGCCGTCCTTCACGTCCATGGGATAGCCGCTGATGCTCTGCGCGGGGATTCGCCCAGTACCGGACGGAAAGGGGTTCGGCAGCTCGAAGAGCGGTTGCCCATTCTCAATTTGGTTGATGAACGATTCCTGGATCTCGAACGGTCCGCCGCCCTCCGCAAAGGGATAGCGGCCCTGGAACTCGTTGAATATGCCGTACCCCCCTCGAATGACTGTCAGATCGTTGATTCGATAGGCCGCGCCGAGACGCGGTGCGAAGTTCGTCTTGTCCGGTGATGGTACGACATCTCCGGCGACCACGGTGATCTGGTCGAGGGGATACAGAGGGCTGATGCTGTCCATGGCAGCCGAAGGCACGATGACGTCCCCCGTGACGGGATTCCAGTTGAACTGCAGGCCATCTTCATAGGTTCCGGGATTGAAATAGTCCCACCTCAAGCCGTAGTCGAGGGTCAGGCGACTGCTAACCTTGAAGGAATCCATCACGTAGGCCCCGAACTCATAGCCGCTCCGCTTTCGCAGCCCCAGCGGATCGAGACGTTCACTGGTGATGGGCAGGCCCAGGAGAAAGTCCGCGTACGGATACCCGCTCCAGGTCCCGTCGAAGCTGAAGCTCCCGTAGTTGAGACCTGGCACCGTTTCGCTGGCAGTGTACAACTTCCTCAGGTCCGCGCCGAACTTCACGACGTGCCTGCCCATCGACCATGTGACGTTGTCGGAGAACGAGATATCGTCTTCAGTGCTTGTCCCGCTCGGGTTCACGCTGATGGCACCATGACCGGTGATATTCAGGATCGGGAAGCCAGCGCCGCTCAGGCCGCGGCGATTCACGCCTTGGATGCCGAGATCGGTCACGACGCGATCCCCCCTGAGGGGGGTGAAACCGTCGATCGCCTCGCCGTCCGTGATCCTGTTCCTGTACCAGCCGAAGCGGAACGAGTGGATAAGCGACGGCGAGAACACGTGAGTGTCATTGATCGCCATTTGAAAGGCGTAACGTCTTCTCGTCCAACTGAGCGCGGGATAGCTGCCGCTCAGGACGTACGGAGTGAAACGCTGCGACAGTCGCCCGTAGAGTTCGTTGTTGGTCGAGACCTTGTGGTCGATGCGTGCGGTCAGGTAGTCCACCCGGTAGTAGTCCGCAGCGTACGGGTGCTGCCAATCCAGGTTTGCCGTGAATCCCGGGAGGTTTGGCGCGGGCAGGATCATCTCCTGGACCTCCCGAGCCACCGAATTGAGTCGAGCTGCAGGGATCACGTTCCCTGGAAATGGCGTGTCGGCCAGGGGATCCCTAATGACGATGGGGTTCGCCTCGTCCAGTAGCTCGGAGAAGTCACCGTTCCGCATCACGACGGTCGGTACGGTCGACTGGATCGAGTTCTTGCTGGGATCCCGGATGCCGTTGTACGAGGTGTAGAAGAATGTCCTGCCCGTCTTGATCGGCCCGCTGGCGCTCGCGCCGTACGTGTGCATGTCCAACGTGGGCTTCGTCGTCGCAAAGAATGGCCGCGAATTGAGGCTGGAATCTACGTTGTAGTAGTAGACCTGCCCATGGAATTCGTTGCTGCCCCGCTTGCTGACCAGATTGAACGAGCCGGCGCGAGCAACATCCGCCGTGTTGTTCACCGTGACGATCTTCGTCTCCTCCACATCATCCATGTTTTGAATCTGGTTGACAGCGCCGTCGTTCACGACGCCGTCCATGCCTTGCGTAATCTGCCCCGTCATCCCGGCCAGACTCAGGTTGTGGCCCGCCTTGGGCGGCTGGACGCCGGGCAGGGTCAGTAGCATCATCGGCGTGAACCTGCTGCGGCTGACGAAGGGCGTGTCCTGGTACTGCTCGTTTCTCAGCACGGCCGAGAGACGGGCGTCTTCTGTTTCGATGACGGCCGCCGAAGGATTGACAATGACCTCCGACGTGAGCTCACCGACCGCCAGTTGTATGTCGATGCGCCTCGCTTGACTGCTCTCCAGGATCAGGTTGTCAGCGATGAAGCCCTTGAAGCCGGGGAAGTGGGCCTCAAGACGGTAGGTTCCCGGGTTCAAGTGAGAGATCTCGAAATTGCCCGCGGCGTCGGACACCGTGGACCTCGAGAGATTAGTCGAAACATCGATGACGACGATGTCCGTGCCGGGCAGAACACCACCCGACGTATCGGTGACGACTCCGCGAATCGTGGAGAGTGTCGTCTGAGCTGACAAATGCGAGCTCAAGAGCGAGCAGGCAAGCAGCAGACCAACGCCGAGTACCTGCTGCCATGAGGCATACCGCTGGGCCGATCCGGTTCCGTCTGCCGACATTTTTCGTTCCTCTCAATCAGAAGCGGTTGCATGCCCCTTCCGGCATTAGCGGATGTTGGCGAACTTGATCGCGCGCGCCTCCAGCCTGCGAATGCTAGAGTGTGTAGCAGTTGGCGTCTTTCTGAATCGTATTATGAAACCGATTCAACCGCCTGTCAACCGGTTTCTGTCCTGCGTCCTGGTCTCGCTAGGGTGAATCCGTCTCCGCGCCAGCCGTGGAACTCGGGGGCGCGGCCCACCCGCTCGTCTGCCGCAATCGTTGGATCCTCGGTGCTCCCGGTTCGGTCAGCTGGTAACCTTCGACCCTTCCGGTCATCGCCTCCACGGCACGGTGTCGTCAAAGCAGCCACGCCCGTCGACGGCGAGTCATGGCTCAGCAGGTCTGGGCATGCGTCCGCCCCTGCGCGCCGTTCGGCACGCCACGCTTGGCATGGCGCTCGCGCCAACCATAGAGCAGGTTCGCACTCGCGCGTTCAGCCGAAGCGGGACGGGGACGCTCGCATCCTCCGCGTTGGGGCCGCGCTTGATCCCGCACCGAGCCACGACGGGGCAGCAAGAACGCGGCCCCCATAACACACGGAGGACAAAATGACCCAGACCAGCGAATTCACCATCAGCATCGTACCAATCGACGGCGATCATGGCCGCCTTGCCGACGCCGAACTCGTCTTTACCAGCGGTCCAGTAACGGGCCTGAAGGTCGTCGGCTTTACCGTGTGGCCGAACCCGCGTGGCCGCGGGGAGAACGCGTGAGGTTCCACGCGCGGCAGTATGTCGACGACGGCGGGCGAAAGCGCTCGTACTCGTTCATCCAGGCCCGCGACAAGGACGCGGCCGCCATGAGCATGCTCCGCAAGCTGATCCTCGAGGCTTACCACGCGGCTGTAGCGGCCGCTGACCGAGCCAGCGACGAGGCCCCATAGCCCTCGTCGCAAAACACAGGCACCGGAACTTTTTCCGGTGCCTGTACGTTCCGTACAGTCCTCACTCCCTTGCCCGCGACCGCACGGCGTCGCCGCACCAGCATTGGCTGTCGCCACTCATCGGTCACCGCCCTCGACCATCGGCTTCTCGGACGCCTGCGCTCCCAGCCGTGACAGCC
>JBOGIN010001196.1:0-2478 GCA_050742275.1 Vicinamibacteraceae bacterium | reverse complement strand
TGTGCCTCCAGGCTGATGCCACGTCGGAGACGCCGATTCTCTCGGTCTCCGTGGGGACACAGGCGATTGGCGTTGACGCGCCAGTGGAGGTAGCCCTCCCCGCCCGCGTGCCGTCCGGACGTGCATTCGAGACCGCGGCGGGGGGCGCCCGCGCGGGCATCGTTCTGCAGAACGCGCCTGCCGTGCTGGCTTCTCCCGATGGCGCCGACCTTGGGCGATCGCTTTGTGCCGTGCTGCCCGACGGGACGAGATCGGGCCGGCTCTCGCTGCGGCCGCTCACCTCGCCCACGCCAGCGTTCACGTTCAGATCGCTCGACGGCGGTCGGCTGAAGCTCCTCGAGGGCGACCTTCCGGTATTCGTCTACAACCACGGATTTCAGCTCGCGCCCGGTGCGCCCGAAGAGACACGCCGCTCCAGCTACGTCCATCCTCTCTACGATCTCAGCGGGAGCGCGCTGTCGGACGACTTCGCGCCGGACCACTATCATCATCGCGGCCTGTCCTGGATGTGGCCGCGCGTGACGATCGGCGGCACACAGTACGACCTCTGGCACATCAAGGGCATCCGGCAACGCTTCGAGACATGGCTTGGTCGGGAAGTTGGGCCAGCCTGCGCCGCCCTCGGTGTCAAGAACGGCTGGCATCTGGCCGATCGCAAGGTCATGGACGAGTGGGTCTGGCTGCGTGTCTTCCGCGCGGGCGCGCAGGGCCGCGCCATCGATGTGCGGTTGACCTGGCAGGCGCGCGAGCCAATCCAGATCCGCGGTCAGGTGAAGGCTGGATATGGCGGCCTCGTGCTGCGCCTTGCGAACCGCCAGGGTACCCGTTTGATGACGCCCAACGGCCTCCAGACCAGGGACACGGACCTGCAGCCGCTGGCGTGGGCGGATGAGTCCGGGCGTTTCGCCGGCCGGTCGGCGGTCTCTGGCGTCGCCATCTTCCAGCACGAACGGAATCCGGGCTTTCCCGCGGGATGGACGCTCCGGCAGCGTGACGAGTACGGGTTCCTCGGTGTCGCCTGGCCGGGAGTCGACGGGGTTACGCTCGAGCCCGGGCGCCCGCTCACGCTCCGCTTCCGCCTCTGGGTGCATCGAGGCGACGCGGGCGCCGGCGAGGTCGAAGCCGCCTACGCGGCGTTCTCCAAGCCACCCCCGGTCAGGTTCGACCTAGCGCGCGGCCTTTAGGCCGCGCGTCACCATCCCGCGCTGAGCGCGTCACCGCGCCGCGCTCGGCTCTCCGCCGCGGCGGCTCAGCTCGGTCCCCTCGGTCGTGACGTAGTACTTCGCCAGCATGTTGGCCTTCTCCCACGCCGGCACGCTCTTCGGATCGCGAACGTAATCGAGGAACTGACGCGTGACCTCGGCGAAGTGAGACTCGTGTCCCGTGCGATATTTGTCCGGCACGGAGATATGGATACGCTCACCCTTCTCTTCGACAGCCACACCCGGATAGCGCGACTGCAGCTGGGCGATCCGGTGCTTCACGGCGGCGAGGAGGGTGCTGCGCTGGGATGCATCCACGGGTAGGACGTAGATCTCTGGACGATACTTCTCTTCAGCGTCTTGCCGGACCTCGATGCGCGCCTTGCTTCCGCGCACGACCGCCAGGTGCGTATCGCCCGCGCCGGGTGGCGCCTCGAAGTTCCACACGACCTTCACGCGCGCGTGAATGCCGCGCAGCGCATAGGACACCTCCGTGTTCGAGAAGTACTGCAACGCGCCGCCCTTCAGGTCCGCGGCAAGGAACGACGGGAACTCCTTCTCACCGGTCACGCGGCGAAAGTCGGCCAGCGAGATCGTCGTCGGCCAACGCTTCGCGGCGTCCAGTTGAATGTCCGTGCGGTGGTCGATTGCCTGCTCGGGGAACAGAATCCAAGGCACGAGGTCCACGAGGTGTGTGCCCACGTCGGCAAGGCCCTCTCCCTGCTGCTTCGTATCGAAGAACCACGCGGGGCGCAGGTTGGGTACGCCGGCCACCGTCTTCATCAAGTGATGCACGCTTTCGAGATGGACCGCCGGATCTTCGACGGTTCCCGGGACCACCTTACCGATGACCGCCTCGTCTTGCACGAGCTCTCGCTGCAGAATGGTGGTGATCTCGTACCGCTCGGTCATCACGTCGTACGCGACGACGTCGTTCTGCTCGGCAGCGTCGAGGCTCGCCTCGAGCTTCGAGAAGTCGCCTGCCGAGATGATCCACGGCTTGTCCGCGAGAACGTGCAGCCCTGCCTTGGCCGACGCGAGGATGTTGTCGACCTTGCCTCGATTGCGGCCAGACAGCACGACGACGTTGCCTGGGCGCTCGTCGAGCATGCGCTTCACGGGCTCCGTCGTCGTGTGGATCTCGAGCTGCCAGCGCGTCGGATTCTCCGCGCGGCCGTTGAACTGCGCGATGCGATTCAGGTGTCCCAGGAGGTCCGGGCCGAGCGGCGCGTAGACATGCACGACATCTGCGACCTCGGGGTACATCTCTTGCTGA
>JBOGIN010001195.1:0-3272 GCA_050742275.1 Vicinamibacteraceae bacterium | reverse complement strand
CAGGTAATCGGCCGCCTCGACCTCGAACGCCCTTACCGCGTATGCGTCGTAAGCGGTGACGAAGATGAAGATAGGCCGTGCCTGAGGTGGCGTGCGCGCGATGAGGTCGAACCCGTCGGCTTCTGGCATCTGGATGTCCAGCAGCACGAGGTCAGGGGATAGAGCGCGAACCAGCTCGAGGCCCTCGACACCATTCGCTGCTTCACCGACGATGACGATTTGGCGCTCTTCGGCCAGCAGCTCGCGCAGGTAGTGCCGCGCGTGCGGCTCGTCTTCAACCAGCAGTGTCCGAACGGGGTACGCCATCGGCATCGGACGCTCCTTCGATGGCCGTCGCGTGATACGGCAACGACAGCTCCACACGCGCGCCTCCGGACGGGCGGTCGGTGTACTGGAAGCTGAACTCCTGGCCATATCGCAACCGCAAGCGCTCCAGCGTATTCGTCAGGCCAACGCCGCGAGCCAGCGCGCCGTCGCCCGGCGGCTTGATCGGACCATCGTTCTCCAGCCGCGCGCAAAGCTGGCCGTTGGTGCACCAAGCATGGAACCGAATCTCGCAGCGTCCCGCCACACGCGAGGCGCCATGGCGCACTGCGTTCTCGAACAGCGGTTGAAACAGGAGGGTCGGCACTTCGGCGCGCGTGGCATCCGGCTCGATCTCATACGCGAGCACGAGCCGATCGCCAAGGCGGAACTTGATGACGTCCATGTAGAGATCGATGAACGCCAGCTCTTCCGCCAAGCTGCGTACGCCCCTCGGCGCGTCCTGCAGCGTCAAGCGAAGCAAATCGCCCAGCGCGATCACCATGCGTCGCGCTGTCGAGGGCTCTTCGCCGATCAGCCCGGCAATCGTGTGCAAGCTATTGAACAGGAAATGCGGGTGAAGCTGCGTCCGCAACGCATCCAGCCTCGACACGGCGAGCTCTCGCTCCAACTGGAGCGCGCGCGTGCGCTCGGCGCGGAAATCGTTGAGCACGTGCCATGCTTGCAGCGCCATGAGCAGGCCAACCCCGAGCAGGAACTCGCCGACGAAGTTGATGTACCCGTGGCCGATAGCCGTGCCGAGTGTTGGCACGGTGTCGCGGTACGGAAAGTACGTCCAGTACACAATCGACATCTGGACTATGGAGACGATGAGCGACACGGCGGCGGCAACAGCCAGCAGCCGCGTGATCTGTCGCAGCCATGAGCCTTGATTCAGCGGGTATCGCCGCACATAGCGCATCAGCAGCGGTACCGTCAGGCCCCACGTCGCACATCGTACGGCGTTAATCCAGAGCACCCACGTGATCGATTTCCCAGCCGCGAGGTAGCTGGCGTACAGCATGACCGAGAAAACGATGGTTGCCCCGGCCCACACGGCGACGGCCAGCAGTACCCGCCGCCCAACGCCCCACGATCTCGGTTCGTGGTGTTCGTTCATGTTTGTTGCGGATGCTCTGACGCGAACGTTCGATGACGGCGGGGCTAAAGCCCCGCCCTACGATTCGTGCCGATAGGTAGGGCGGCCCTTTAGGGCCGCCATCATCGACGAACCGACAATCCAAATCTCACGAGCCCGCCACGACCTTGTGCGTCACGCGCTCCACATCGAGCACGCCGGGCACGCCCTTGATTGCCGTGATGACCTTCTCGAGGTGCTTGAGATCGTTGATCTCGACCGTCATGTCGATGCGTCCCTGCCCCTGCTCGCTGGTCGCCTCCATCGAGCGGATGTTCGTGTTGATGCCGGAGACCTTGGCGCTCACGGCCGCGAGCATGCCCTTGCGATCCTCCACGACGACGCCGAGAGACACCGCATAGGTGGCAGGGGTCTTCTCGCCGCGGGCCCATTCCACCTCGATGCGCCGCTCCGGATCGTACATGAGGTTCAGGACGTTCCGACAGGTGGCCGTGTGCACCGAGACGCCCTTCCCGCGCGTGATGTAGCCGACAATCCGCTCGCCGCGGATGGGATTGCAACAGCGCGCGCGGAAAACCAGCAGGTCGTCGGCGCCGCGCACGGTGATGCGATCCTCCCCCGGCCTCAGGACGCGGCGCATCATCGACGCGAGGCGGCCAGGCTGCTCTGGCTCGCGCAGCCGCTCGGGCGGCACAGCCTTCTGCAGCACGTGACGCGCCGAGACTTTGCCGTACCCGACAGCCGCCATCAGGTCGTCCACTCTTTGGAGCCCGTGCTCCTGCGCAACCTTGCCGAGCGCATCGGGCGCGAGGGTCTTTGGATTGACGCCGAACTGGCGCGCTTCCTTGTCGAACAGACGGCGGCCGATCTCGAGCGCCCGCTGCTTCTCCTGCCCGTGGATGAAATGCCTGATCTTCTGGCGGGCGCGGGACGTGACCACGTGCGCGAGCCAGTCACGGCTCGGCGTGCGTCCAGCCTGCGTCACGATCTCGACAATGTCGCCGTTCTTCAAGCGGTGTCGAATCGGGACCAGCTTGCCGTTGACGCGCGCGCCAATGCACTGGTGGCCGATGTCGGTGTGGATCGAGTAGGCGAAATCGATGACCGTCGCCCCACGCGGCAGCGCCTTGACCTCGCCGCGAGGCGTGAACAAGTACACCTCTTCCGGATAGAGGTCGATCTTGAGGCTCTGGATGAACTCGCCGGGGTCGCGCACCTCTTGCTGCCACTCGAGCAGTTGCCGCAGCCACTTGAAGTACTGCTCGTCACGCTCGGCGCCGACGCGCCCCTCCTTGTACTTCCAGTGCGCGGCGATACCCTCCTCGGCGACGCGATGCATGTCCTCGGCTCGGATTTGAATCTCGAATGGCATGCCGTGCTCGCTGACGACCGAGGTATGCAGCGCTTGATACCCGTTCGGCCGGGGCATGGCAATGAAGTCCTTGATGCGGCCGGGGATCGGCGACCAGGTCTGGTGGACGATGCCGAGTGTGGCGTAGCAGTCCTTGACGGACTCGGTGATGACGCGCAGCGCAAGGAGGTCGTAGACCTGATCGAGATCGATGCGTTGCCGCCGCAGCTTCAGGTGAATGCTGTAGAGACGCTTGATCCGTCCTTCCAGCAGCATGACCGGGACCTGCGCTTCTCGCAGCTTCGACGCGAGCGTCGCCTCGAGCTCGGCCATCACCGCTTCCGTCTGCTTGCGGCGGCTCTCGACTTTTTGGCGGAGCGTCTCGTAGGCCCGCGGCTCGAGCGCTCGATAGGCGAGCTCTTCGAGCTCGTTCTTCACCTTGCTCATGCCCAGGCGATTGGAGATGGGCGCGTAGATGTCGAGCGTTTCCTGCGCGACGCGGACGGCGCGCCCCTCCGG
>JBOGIN010001194.1:0-2163 GCA_050742275.1 Vicinamibacteraceae bacterium | reverse complement strand
GAACAAGCGTATCCGGAGACGAACGAGCAGATGGGCGTGGACGTGTACTCGCTCACCGAGTCGCCGTTCAGCCTGAAGCGGAGCCTTCAGCCGGCGCTCGCCGTCCTCATGGCTGCCGTGGCGGTCGTGCTGTTGATTGCCTGTGCGAACGTGGCCAATCTGCTCCTGGGACGCGCTGCGTCACGACGAAGGGAGATCGGGCTCCGTCTGGCCCTGGGCGGGAGCCGGCAGCGACTGATGCGGCAACTGCTGACCGAGAGTCTGGTGCTTGCATCGCTCGGCGCCGCCATTGGGCTGGCTGTCGCATTCTGGACCGCGCGCTTGCTGCCTGCGTTCCTGCCACCGTTCGGTATCGACCTGCGCTTCGACACCAGGCCGGACGCCATGGTCTTTGCATTCACCATCGGGTTGACGGTGGTGACGACGATCCTGTGCGGCCTGGCGCCGGCGCTCAACGCATCCAAAACCGACCTGGTCACCGCCCTGAAGGACACGACCGCGTCGCTCGAGCGTGGCGTGCGCAGGTTGTCGGTGCGCCACGCCCTGGTGATTATCCAAGTCGCGCTCTCGATGGTGGCGCTGGTCAGCGCAGGACTGCTCGTCCGCAGCCTCCGCGAGGCATCTCGAGCGAATCCCGGCTTCGATCCTGACCACGTGCTGCTCGCCTCGTTCGATCCCTTTCTGAGTGGCTATGACGACAGCCGCGGGCGGGAGCTCTATCGCCGCCTTGTCGAGCGCGTGGCGACGCTGCCCGGCGTCGAGTCGGCCACCCTCGCGCGTCGGTTGCCGCTCACGCTGAGCGGCATCGCGTTCGCGAATGTCGCCATCGATGGCTACGCGCCCGCACCGGATGAAGACCTGCGCTTCAACTACGAGACCGTCGGCCCGCACTACTTCCAGACCATGCGAATCCCGCTGGTCGCTGGCCGAGACTTCGATGAGCGCGATCGCGACGGGGCCCAGCGCGCGGTCATCATCAACGAGACGATGGCCCAGCGCTACTGGCCGGACGGGGATGCGCTCGGCAGGCGCCTGAAGGTGGAAGACGATGACTGGTTGCAGATCGTGGGCATCGCCAAGGACGTCAAAAACCGCAGCTTGAGTGAATCGCCCGCCCCATTCTTCTACCTGCCGTTGTTGCAGGACTATCGCTCCAACATGATTCTGGTCGCACGGACGGCCGTGGAGCCGGAAGAGATGCACCGTGCCGTGGAGGGCGAGGTTGCCGCTCTCGACCCTGAGATACCCATCTTCGACCCCACCACGTTGCAAGAGCACATCGGGCTCTCACTGTTTCGCCAACGCATGGCGGCAACGCTGCTGACCCTGTTCGGCCTGCTCGCGCTGGTGTTGGCTGCCGTCGGCCTCTACGGCGTGATGGCGTACACGGTCAGCCGGCGGACGCGCGAGCTGGGTATTCGCATCGCGGTTGGTGCCACTCGGCGCGACGTGATGAGGCTCATCCTCGGCCATGCATTGGTCTTGTCGGCAATTGGCATGGCCGGTGGCGTGATCACGGCGCTGCTGGTGACACGGCTCCTGGCTCACCTGCTGTACGGCGTCGCCCCTGCTGATCCGCTGACGTTTGCGCTCATCCTACCCGTGCTGCTGGGCGTCGCGTTGGCGGCAGGCTACGTTCCCGCGCGCCGTGCGATGAAGATCGACCCGACCGCCGCACTGCGGATCGAGTAGTGGCCTCACGCAGCCTGGGCCTGGGGCGACGCGCAGGGACAGCCAACTGACCATACACACCGAGGGACGCCTCGCCGGCCAGCGGCCAGGCGGGCGCCCCTGCGCAGGGAGCACGTGCGTCGTGCTCGTCGGTAATAGCCGGCGGTCTCACCAAAAGGTCAGAACGCCAGAGCGTCGAATCCTAGCCCGGGAAACGTCAGGATGTTGCGGATGTTCGAGATGACCCGGCCGTCTGGCATGGTCTTCTCCGCAGACATGCCCTGAGCCAGGCCGCCACCAAAGTCGAAAAAGCTGTCGCTACGGAGTCTGCAGCGGAAGTAGAGGGAGCCATCCGGATGGCTGTGGATGGGATCCACTGACTCATAGTGAATGATGATCGGCTCGGCGTGTCGCCTGCCGTGGCCGCGGCCGCGCCCGGGGCTCGTTACCGCGATGTTGTAGTCGCCGTACACCACGGAGGTGCCATCGAGC
>JBOGIN010001193.1:0-5209 GCA_050742275.1 Vicinamibacteraceae bacterium | reverse complement strand
GAGCTTGGCTGTGGCGGCAAAAATCTGCTCGCCCCCGTAGCCGTAGACCGCCTCGCCTTCCTCGTCTGCTTCGTCTGCCGAGTCCACCCACCGGAGCGGCGAGTTGTAGAACGACTTGTGGAGCACGATCTTGACCGGTGCGCCGCTCACGGGCTGGCCGAAGTAATAGCGTGCCCGGACCGTGGCGCGCACGCGCGTGCCCTGCCGCGCGAACCTCGCGGACGCGTCGACGGTCACCTCGAACTCCGGCTTGCGGTACTCCTGCACCTCGAATGATCCGAGATAGGTCTCCTCGCCCCCGCTGGTCATCGCGATGTTGTAGTAGCCCAAGGCCGCGGAGCGCGGCAGCGTGAGGTCGGCCGCGATCGCGCCGAACGAATCGAGCGGCCGCCTGGCGTGCAGCAGGGCCTTGTCGCGCGGGTCTTTCACACGCAGCTCGACCTCCGGCTGCCCGAACGGTTGCAGGCGGCTGCCGTCCCGAGAGCGGAGAATGGCTTTCAGGTGCACCACATGGCCGGGGCGGTAGATGGGCCGATCCGTATAGACGTAGGCCACCGGCTCCGACGCCGGTTGCCTGAAGTTCCAGGCATACGGGTCGGTGGCGACAGCCTCATCCCCGCAGTGCGCCACTGCGATCACATCCTCCGACGTCACCTGACCGACGTCGGTGGTGAAGAGGCCGTCGGCGTTCGAGGCGCCTTCGGCGATCGGCGTGTGGCCGGCCAGGAGCCGCACGCGGCAGTCGGGCACCGGCTCGCCGGTGAAGCGGTTGACGGCATACGTGAGAAAGCGGCCGGGCGCCGCCTTGGTGACGAGGCCGATGTCGGAGACGAGCACAATCGTGTAGGCGCGCAGCGGCGGGTTGACGGCTTCGACGAGGTACACGCCGGCGCCTGGAAGGTCCAAGGGCAGACGACGGTACTCGGCTTCGCGGACGGGCGGGAGCTGCTCGCGCCAGGAGGCCACCAGTCGCTCCCGATTGAGCAGCGGGACCTGGGCGAAGGCGTTGTAGCGGAGGACCTGGCGCTGCTGCACGGCGGCGCCATCGAGACGTGTGCGGCGCGCCCGCCGCTGCGCGAGGCTGACCTGGCGACGCAGGAAGTCGCGGATCTCTCCCCGGCGAGCCGCTTTCCACCGAGCGATCCGCTCGAGCCACGTCTCCTCCTGAGGGACGACCGGCTCCGGGCTGCCCAGCACGTGTGGATCCTGGAGGCCCTCGAAGAACGCGATCGGGTCCTGGACGCGATAGATGCGGACGTCCAGGTAGTCCACCTCCTGGAAGGTCAGCCACACCTGGGCGCGCTCCCGCGTGCTGAAGATCTCGCTGCTCGCCAACGAGAATCCGGCGCGCGCCTGCTGCCCGGTCTCCTGCGCCGCGGCGGGTGACGCCAGGAGCAAGCAGAAGAGCAGGGTAGTGGCACCACGCATTATTGGGCTGTAGCGCGTGGCCTTCAGGCCGCGCGATCCTCGCGGTGTCATGGTAACCGCAGACGGTACACGCCGAGAAAGCGGGGGTTCACGGCGAGCGGACGCCACCGTGGCTCCGGATGGCGCAGCAGATCGTTGAGACGGACCTTTCGCACCTCACCGGCGCGCGGACCGGTGTGGTACACCACCCAGTCATTCCCCTCGTCCTCGAAGACCGATCGCCCCACGAACACCATCAAGTGGTACGGCTCGTCCTGTTGGGGCTGGTAGAAGACGAGCAGATCGCCCGGACGCCGCGCCGCGCTATCACGCCCCACCCGCTCGGCGTTGTCTTGCACGATCGTGTGCGCATCCGCGAACTCGACGCGGCGCACATCGCCACCATCCGCCCACGCGAAAGATCGGCAGCATTCCATCGAGCGCCATCGGACGGTTCACGATCTCGGGATACAGGCGCGTCAGGGGGAGACGCATGCGCCGGAGCCACTCCGAGCCGTGCGGGCGGAGCGCCTCGCGTGCGGCGTGGCGCACGAGACCCGCGCAATCGGTGACGTCCGTCGTAGGCCGATAGAACTGCGCATCTGCCAGCAAGACGAACCAGGCGCGAAACGCCTCCCGATCAGCGGCGTCAGGTGATCGGCGTGCACGCTCATCGGAGGTCGCGCGCGACCGCGACACGCGCTCATCGGCCCGCTCGCCCGGACGACGATCGGCGCCGCAGGCGGCAGCGAAGCTCGCCGCCAGGATGACGCCGCTCGCGAGGAGGCCGTGCGTGAGCATCAGTCGATTCCAAAGACCTCGTCCGCGCCGCATCATCCGATTCTCGGAGCCGCGCTGAGGAGATGTTACGCTGGT
Organism: Vicinamibacteraceae bacterium; assembly: GCA_050742275.1. Classification (GTDB taxonomy): domain Bacteria; phylum Acidobacteriota; class Vicinamibacteria; order Vicinamibacterales; family Vicinamibacteraceae; genus WHTT01. The sequence continues at coordinate 2,926 of JBOGIN010001193.1, read as the reverse complement.
CGGCTGTCGAGCTTGCTGTCCGGCATCCGTCCCGATCCGTTGAGCTTGGTGGCCGCTACCGAAAATGGACCGGCGGGATCCCGGCTCCCGCGGAGGGCGTCAAACGGCGGGAGAGGGCAATTCGCTGAATTATGACAGCACTTCGGCTTGACCCTGCCTGGCTGGCCTTGTAGTGTAATCACAGCACGCGCACTGGCGGGCTCGAGACGAAGATAGGATCTTGTGGTAGAGTAATGACCATGCGTATCGCGCAGCCCAACTGCGTCTGTTGTTGTTGGATGGCCAGAATTGGCCCCTTGGGCTGCGGTTTGTGCGTACAGGCTGAACCAGTGCATTAGCGACGAGACGCACACACGCAACAGGGCTTCGAAAGGCCCGGGGGCTCAGATAAACGAGCTCCCGGGCCTTTCTGTTTTTTGGGCGTTTTTCTCGTGTTGGCGAATCGTGAGACAGGTGCCGCGATGACAGATCTCGTGAATGCCTCAATGAGTGTCGAGCAGGTTGAAGAGACCGCTGCGCGTTTGGAAGACTGGTCCGCCGCTGACATCCTCGGCTGGGCGTGCGACCAGTTCGCGCCGCGGCTCACGATGGCCACCGGCTTTGGCGCCGAAGGATGCGTCCTCATGGACATCATCGGCACGAACCGGCTTCCCATCGATCTCTTCACCCTGGACACCGGGCTGCTGTTCCCCCAGACCTACGCGCTCTGGCGCACGCTGGAGAAGCGTTATGGCTTCACGATTCGGGGCGTACAACCGGCGCTGACCGTTGAGCAGCAGGCCGCCGTGCACGGTCCCGCGTTGTGGGCGCGCGACCCGGACGCCTGCTGCGCGATTCGCAAGGCGGCCCCGAATCGCGCCGAGCTGCAGAAGTTCGACGCGTGGATCAGCGCAATTCGGCGCGGGCAGACGCCGGCGCGCCGGACCGCGCGCGTGATGGAATGGGATGCCAAGTTCGGCCTCGTGAAGGTCAATCCGCTCGTGCGCTGGACGAAGGAGGAGGTCCGGCGCTACATCGACGCGCACGACGTGCCGGTGAACCCGCTGCACGAGGAGGGCTACCCAAGCATCGGATGCATGCCGTGCACGAGTCCGGTCGCGCCCGGCGAGGACGAGCGCGCGGGCCGGTGGCGGGGGCGGGCCAAGACCGAGTGCGGCTTGCACGACTGCACCGTCTGGCGGCTCGCGCAGGTGGCTGGCTAGGGATCGGGAAACTGGAAACTGGAAACCGGAAACAGAAAAGATGGCTGAGAATCTGCGCCGCGTGACGTGGACTGATCCCTTTGGGGAGGGCTCGTCCGCGGGCGAGCGCGGAGGCGGGGGCAGGCGCCCTGACTGGGGGACGGGCCTGCCTCCGACGTTGCAGCCAGCACTGGTGAAGACAGGTGTGCGTGAGCACTAACGTTCCATTGTTCCCCGTATTCCTCAAGCTGGCGGGCCGGCCGGTCCTGCTCGTGGGCGGCGGGAGCGTGGCGGAAAGCAAGCTGGAGGCTTTGCTGCAGGCGGGCGCCGAGGTGACGGTCGTCGCGCCGGCGATCCGCCCGGGGCTCGCGCGCCCCGGCGTCACCGTGATCCCGCGCGCGTTCGAGCCCCAGGACCTGGAAGGCAAATGGTTCATCGTCGCCGCCGCGCCGCCCGCGGTCAACCGCGCGGTGGCAGCCGCCGCGGAGGCGCGCAAGCTGTTCGTCAATGCCGTGGACGATCCGCCCAATGCCGGGGCGTATCTCGGTGGCGTGCTTCGGCGGGGCGACGTGACGGTGGCGATCTCGACGAGCGGTCACGCCCCGGCGCTGGCGGGGCTGGTGCGAGAGGGATTGGACGCGTTGCTGCCACGCGAGCTGGACAGCTGGGCATCACTGGCGCGCGCCGTGCGCCGGAGGTGGCTTGTCGAGCGTGTGCCGATGCCTAGCCGCCGGCCGCTGTTGCTGGATGCACTGAACCGGCTCTACGAGCCGGTTCGGGTCGCGCTGCCGGGAGGCCGCGGCGCTGCCGCACGCCAGGGCCATACCCAGGCAGGGCCGGTGGTCGAGTCCGAAGCAGGGGTAGGGATCTCGTAATGCGTGGACGTGTGTTTCTCGTTGGCGCCGGGCCGGGCGATCCGGAACTGCTCACGCGCAAGGCGGTGCGTTGCCTCGCGGAGGCGGATCTCGTGCTCTACGACGCGCTGGTGTCGGCCGAGGCGCTCGCGCACGCGCCGCGCGCGCAGCGCTTTCGGGTTGGGAAGCGTGCCGGCCGGCCCTCCATCCAGCAGGCCACGATCAACGAGCTGATGATTCGCGCGGCGCGGCAGGGCAAGCGCGTCGTGCGGCTCAAGTGCGGCGATCCGTTCGTGCTAGGGCGCGGCGGCGAAGAGGCGGTGGCGCTGCGTGCGGCGGGTATTCCCGTCGAGGTCGTGCCGGGTGTGACGAGCGCCTCGGCGGCGCCCGCGCTCGCCGGCATTCCAGTGACCCACCGCGGTTACGCCTCCGGCATGCTGCTCGTGTCGGGCCACGATCCGGCGATCTACGGCGAGCTGCTCGCCGCGGCGCCGCCGCAGCACGTGACGCTCGTCGTGCTCATGGGCCTTCAACACCGCGACGACATCGCGCGCCGGCTCATCGCGCACGGCTGGTCTCCGACCTCGCCGGCGGCCATTATCTTTGGCGCGTCGACGTCCCGGGAGAGCACGTGGACGGGGGTGCTCGGTGAGATTGCGAACGCACCGCTGCCGCCGGGAGATCTGCCAGGAACGATCGTCATCGGCGAGGTGGTGCGGCTGCGCGCGCTGATTCACATCGCAGACGCGGAGGACGCAGCGAGCGGTGAAGCTGAAGTGGGTATCGGCCATTGATGGCGATGCTGTTCACTCGAGTGCCTCTTTCCGTAGCGCGGGGCCTGAAGAGTGCGAGAAGAAATCACCGTCCGTCGTAGCGCGGGGTCTTCAGACC